>DASWDS010000220.1:0-2683 GCA_036395165.1 Anaeromyxobacteraceae bacterium
GATCTCGTCCATCCGCGCGATCTGCTCGCTCGAGGCGTGGACGGCGGCGCGCGCGGCCAGCGCCGGCTTGAGCATCTTGCGGACCTCGAGCAGCTCGGCGACGAGCTTGCGCTTGCGCGTGAGCAGGAGCGCGATGGGCGCGACCAGCGTGGACGCCGAGACCTCGGCGACCACGTTGCCCTCGCCCTGCCGCGCGATGACCAGGCCGGCCAGCTCGAGGACGCGAATCGCGTCGCGCACGGAGTTCCGGCTCACGCCGAAGCGCTCGGCGAGCTGGCGCTCGGGCGGGAGCAGATCGCCGGGCGTCAGCGTCCCGTCCACGATCAGCTGCTGGACCTGCCGAGCGACGTCCTCGAAGAGGCGCGTCCTCCGCACCGCCGTGAAGGAGAGGTTCGTCGCTGCCACGCGGGCTCCGCCGACAGGTCCAATGGTCCGACCACCGAACCAATGACGGCGCCTGCGGCGGGTGCCACGACCAAGATGGGCCATGTCACCTCTGGGGAAGCGGGCGCGCCGCCTGGCGCCTGGTCGCCGCGGCTCCGACCGGCCTCAGCTCGCCAGGAGGCGCCGGATTGTGCCGCCTGCCGGAACATTGTGTTGCCCGGCGCATGCGAGCGAGGGGCCGGCGCGGCGGCTACGTTCTGTCCGCGCGGAGGCAAGAGATGATCGAACGAGGCGTGCTGGACATCGTGACACCGACGGCTGCGAGCGACGGCGCGGGGGTGCGGCTGAAGCGCAGCATCGCGACCGAGCGGCTCGACCACCTCGACCCGTTCTTCCTCTTCGACCACTTCGGATCGGAGAACGCGAGCGACTCCATCGCGGGATTCCCGATGCACCCGCACCGCGGGATCGAGACCGTCACCTACATGCTCGACGGGAGCGTCGCGCACAGGGACAGCCTCGGGAACGGCGGCGTCATCGGCGCGGGCGACGTCCAGTGGATGACGGCCGGGAGCGGCATCCTGCACGAGGAGATGCCCAGGGCCGGCCCGCGGCGGCTCGAGGGCTTCCAGCTCTGGGTGAACCTCCCCGCCAAGCTCAAGATGACGAACCCGCGCTACCGGGAGGTCGCCGCGAGCCGGATCCCGGAGGTCGTGCGCCCGGCCGGTGAGCGGATCCGGGTCGTCTCGGGCGAGGTGGACGGGGTGACGGGCGCGGTGCGCGAGATCTTCGCCGGACCCACCTACCTCGACGTCGCGCTGCCCGCGGGCGGCTCCTTCGAGCAGCCGGTGCCGCGCGGCCACACCGCGCTCCTCTACGTGTTCCGGGGAGAGGTGGTGGTGGGCGGCGCCCGGGCGTCCGGCCTCGCCATCCCTTCGCCGCGGCTCGTCGTCCTCACGGACGGCGACGTCGTCCGGGTGCACGCGGGGAGCGCCCCGGCGCGCTTCCTCCTCGTCTCGGCGCAGCCGCTCGAGGAGCCCTACGCGCGCTACGGCCCCTTCGTCATGAACACGCGCGACGAGATCGTCCAGGCGCTCGAGGAGCTTCGCGCGGGGACGTTCATCAAGGCCGCGGGGGCGTCGGTCAAGGCCTAGCTTCCGCCGCGCCGCCCTTGGCCGGACCGGCCGCCCTTGCGCGGCCTCTCAGCTCGGAGACGTAGTAGGCGAGCGCCCAGCGCTCCTCGTCCGGGAGCTGCGTGAAGGCGATCATGGCGGTGCCGGGGATGCCCTTGCCGAGCGTTGCGAAGATCTGCGGCGGCTTCGCGCCATACTTGAAGCGGCCGACGGCGAAGTTGCGAGGCTTCGGGTCGAGCGCCTGGGCGGACACACCGTCGCCCTTGCCCGTCTCCCCGTGACAGGAGGCGCAGTTGAGCTTGAACGACACGCGGCCCTTCTCGAGGAGCTCCGGTGTCCTCTTCGGCGGCGCGGCCGCGCGCGCGTGCACACACACGAGCAGCGCGGCGACGGCGGCAGCGGATCGAGTGGAGAGGCGCATCGGCTTTCCGCGGTGCGCGGGGCGCTACCGGGACGGCGGGAGCGAGCCCTTCGGTGGCGGCCCTGGCGCCGGACGGCGCTCCGCGAGATCGACCGTCCAGTTCCGGGCCAGATAGCCGGTGAGCGCGGTCGCCTCCTCGTCGGTGAGCGCGGTCCCGAACTTCCGCATCTTCTGCACCTCGGCCTGCCACTGCTTCTCCGTGAGGCGCTGCTGCGTCACGTAATCGGCGGTGTGGCAGATGAGGCACCGCGCCTGCAGGAGCGCCCGCGCCGGATCGTCGGGGAGCTTGCCCGCGACGAGCGCCGCGCCGGCGCCCTGCGCAGGGGCAGGCGTCGCGCGGGCGGGGCTCGCCTCGCCGGGCGCCGCGCCCGACACGAACGCGACGAGCAGGAGCGGCGCGATCACGCGCGCACCTCCACCTCGACTGTGTCGAACGCGTTGTAGAGGTAGCCTCCGGGGTTCCACACCGGCACCTCGGGCTGCGTCGCGCCCGCCGTGTCGGTCGCGCGCGAGGCGACGACGTGGCGCCCGGGAGCCTCGGGCTTCCAGGCGTACCGGAAGACGCGGAACCCGTAGGGCGTCGCGGGGCCTTCCAGCGCGGCGGCGGACCAGGTCTTCCCGCCATCGAAGCTGAGCTCGACGCCGGCGATGCCCGCCTCTCCAGAGAAGGCGACGCCCGCGATCTCGTGGACGCCCGGGCCGAGCACCTGCCCGTCGTCCAGCGAGCCGATGATCGACTTCACGT
>DASWDS010000221.1:0-23468 GCA_036395165.1 Anaeromyxobacteraceae bacterium
GGGCGCGCTGCGGCTGCCTCCGGCAGGGCTCGCGGCCGGCGCCGACGTGCGGCTCGCGCGCCTCGATCTCGCGCGCGTGCTGCGGGGCGCGCCGGCGACCTCCCTCTCGCTCGAGGCGCGAGGCCACGTGGCGGGGACGGACCTCGCCACGCTGCGCGGAGCCGTGACGGCGTCGCTGGCCGCATCCCGGCTCCGCGCCGGCCACGTCGAGCGCGCCGAGCTCCGCGCGAGCGCCGATCGCGGGCTCGTGGAGGTGACGCGGCTCGAGGCGAGCCTCCCCGGCGGCGCGGTGCGCGCGGCGGGGCGGTGGCGTCGCGGCGGCGAGGTCGCCGGCCACGCGGCGGTGGAGGGCACGGATCTCGCGGCGCTGCGGAGGAACCTCGAGGCGCTGCTCGGCCAGCCGCTGCCGGCCCTCGCCGGGAGCGGCCACGTGGAGGCCGAGCTGTCGGGGACGGACGCGGCGCCCGCCGCCAGCGTACGCGTGCAGTCGCCGGCGCTGGCCCTCGCGGGCGTCTCGGGCAGCGGCATCGCGCTCGCCGGGAGGGTCGCGGGCCCGCTCTCCGCGCCGCGGGCTACCGTGGAGGGCACGGTCGCGCGGCTCCTCGCCGGTGGGCTCGACGCGCGCGCGCTCCGCCTCGCCGGGCGCGTGGAGGGCCGCGCGGCGGAGGTGAGCGTCACCGGCGCCGTCCCGGAGCTCGGCCCCGACGCCCTCGCGGTGCGCGCGGCCGCCTCGCTCTCGGAGGACGGGAGGGCCGTCGCGCTGTCGGCGCTCACGCTCGCCTGGCCCGGCGACCGGTTCGAGCTGCAAGGGCCCGCGACGGTGAGGCTCGACGGACCTTCCGTCGACCGCTTCGTGCTCGCCGCCGGCGCGCAGCGCGTCGCGCTCTCGGGCGGGATCACCGGGCGCGGCCGACGGCGAGCCGTGGAGGCGACCGCGGACGTGGAGGCGCTCGACCTCGGTCTCCTCCCGAGGGCGCTCCTCCCGGCGAGCCTCGGCCTCGGTGGTCGCGCGACCGCCCACCTCACGGCGAAGGGCGCGCTCTCCGCGCCGGAGCTGTCGGGCCGGGTCGAGCTCGCCGAGGCCGCGGTGATGGGCATGCAGGGCCTCTCCGCCGCGGCGGACCTCCGCTATGACGGCGCGGCGCGGCGTGCCCGCGTGGAGCTCGGCGCGCGTCGCGCGGCCGGGGGCGAGCTGGAGGTCCGGGCCGACCTCCCCACCCTCCTCGCGCGCGCCGGCGCGGCGGCGCCGCTCGCCGCCAAGGTGACGGTGAGCGGCTTTCCGGTCAGGGAGGCGCTCCGGCTCGCGGCCGTCGAGCCGCCCGGTCCGCTGGAGGCGCTCGCCTCCCTCGAGGTGTCCGCCGGCGGGACGGTCGGCGCCCCGACGCTCGAGGCCACGGCGGCGCTCGAGGGCGCCCGCTACGGCGAGCTCGACGGTCTCGCGCTCCGACTCCGGCTCCAGGACGACGGCGACGAGGCGAAGCTCACCGCCGCCCTCGATCACGCCGGCGCCCGGGCGCTCGACGTCGAGGCGGCGATGCCGCTCGCGCTGTCGGAGCTCCTGCGCGATCCGGCCGCCGTCGCGCGCGGGCTCGCCGACGCGCGGCTGACCGCCGCGGCCGCGGTGCCGGGCCTCGACCTCGCCACCGTCGCCGGACGCCAGGGCGTCCCCGCCGACCTGCGCGGCAGGGCCGACGTGCGCGCGGAGGTCGGCGGCACGCTGCGGGCACCGCGCGGGAGGGTCACCGCCACGCTCGCCGACGGCGCCGTCGCGGGCTACCGGCGCGTCGCCGCGGAGGTCGCCCTCGCGGCGCGCGACGGCGCGACGGAGCTGCAGGCGAAGCTCGCGATCGAGGGGGAGGAGGTGGCGCGCCTCTCGGGCACGCTCGCGCTCCCGGTGGAGCGGCTCGGCGCGCCCGGCCGGCGCGAGGCGGCGCCGCTCGCGGTCCGGCTCGACATCCCGCACGCCGACCTGCGCCGGGCCGGGGCGCCCGTCCTCCTCGCGGGCGAGCTCGCCGGCCGCGCCGAGGTGGCGGGCACCCTCGCCGCGCCCCGCATCGACGTCGACCTGACCGGGCGCCGCCTCGAGATCGAGGGGCACCCGCTCGGCGATCTCGCCGTGAAGGCGCGCTCGGCGGGGCGCGCGCTCCATGCCGACCTCCACCTCGCGGTCGCGGCTGGCGGTACGCTCGACGGCGCGCTCGACGCCGACGCGGACCTCGGGCTCCCGGCGCTCCGGCGCGGGGACCTCGGGCGCGCTCCGGCGCGCGCGAAGCTCGTCGCGAGCGAGCTCGACCTGGGCTTCCTGCCCGCGATCGCGCCCGGCCTCGTCCGCTCCGCGTCGGGCAAGATCGGCGTCGACCTCGTGGCCTCGGGGCCGCTCGCGCGGCCGATCCCGCGCGGCACAGTGGCCATGGCGGGCGGCAGGCTCGCCATCGCCGAGCTCGGCGACTGGACGGAGATCGCGCTCCAGGCTTCCCTCTCCGACGACGTCTTCCGCGTCGATCACCTCCGGGCACGCCGGGGCGGCGGCAAGCTCGACTTCAAGGCGGAGGCGAGGGGCCTCTCGCGCGGCGAGGCCGACCTCACCGCCGAGCTCACCACCTCGAGCCTCGTCGTCGCGCGCGCCGGACAGGAGGTCGCGACGGTCGACGTTCACGCGCAAGTGAGCGGCAAGGCGTCGGCGCAGGCGCTCACGGCCGACCTCACCATCCCGTCGGCGAGGGTGAAGCTGCCCGATCGCACGCCGCGCAAGATCCAGCCGCTCGACAGGCGCGACGACATCGTGATCCGGTCCTTCCGGAAGAAGCCGGTCGTGGCCGCGGCCCTGCCGACGGATGGCGCGAGGCGCCCATATCACGCGACGGTGCACCTCCTCGTCCCGGGCCGCTTCGTCGTGAGGAGCGACACCCCGCGCGTCGACGTCGAGCTGAAGGCCGACGTGACGGCGGAGTACGAGGAGGGCGAGACGGCGCTCACGGGCGACGTCGAGACGCTGCGCGGGCAGGTCGAGCCCATCGGCGGCCGCATCTTCGACGTGAAGCGCGGGCGCGTGCACTTCACCGGGAGCGAGCTGGGCGAGGCCACGCTCGAGGTCCAGGCGCTGTACGACAACCCCGCCGCCAAGGTGACGGTCGCGGTGGGCGGGACACTGGACAAGCCGGAGGTGAAGCTCACGAGCGAGCCGGCCATGGACGAGTCGCAGATCGCGCTCCTCCTCGCGACGGGCCACACCGAGCTCAAGGCGGGGACGGGCGGGGTGGACAGGCCGCCGGCCCAGGAGGCGGGTTACGCTGCGCTGGGCGCCGTCTCGCAGCAGGCCTTCAAGGACCTCATCGCGGACAAGCTGCCGGTCGACATGGTGTCGCTCGACCCGACCCAGCTCCGGGCCGGAAAGTACGTGACGGACAAGATCTACGTCGGCTACACGCGCCGCTTCAACGCGCAGCCGGAGCAGGGCGAGAACACGAACGAAGCGCGCGTCGAGTACCAGATCTCGCCGCGGTGGAACTTCGAGGTGCGCTACGGGGACGCCAACACCGGCGGCGCGAGCCTCATCTGGTCGATGGACTATTAGTCGCGGTTGACGCAGGCGCCCTCGCGATGTATCCATCCATCCGGATGGAGCGATTAAGCACACGGGCCGCCGTGCGCGGCGGGCAGGGCGGGCGGCGCTCGCCTCGGCGGCCGGGCGTGGCGGGGCTGCTCGGCGTGCTCGGCAGCCTGGCCGACGCCACGCGGCTGCGGCTGCTCACGCTGCTCGACCGCCACGAGCTCGGCGTCGTGGAGCTGTGCGACGTGCTCAGGCTCCCCCAGTCCACCGTGAGCCGCCACCTCAAGGTGCTCTCGGAGGAGGGCTGGCTCGCCGCGCGCCGCGACGGCACCGCCCACCTCTACCGGATGGACGAGGGCCTCGAGCCCGCGGCGCGCCGCCTGTGGAGGGTGGCGCGGGCGGAGACGGAGGGCTGGGCCACGCTCGAGCAGGACGCGCTCCGCCTCGCGCGCAGGCTCGCGACGAGGCGGGAGGACGCCGACGCCTTCTTCGCGGGCGCCGCCGGCGAGTGGGAGAAGCTGCGCAGCGAGCTCTACGGCGCCGCCTTCGCCGGAGAGGCGCTGCTCGCGCTCGTGCCGCGCGACCTCGTGGTGGCGGACCTCGGCTGCGGGACGGGCGATCTCACCGCCCGCCTCGCGCGCCACGTTCGACGGGTCGTGGCGGTGGACCGCTCGGCCGCCATGCTGAAGGCGGCGCGGCGGCGCGTCGAGGGGCTCGCGAACGTGGAGCTGCACCGCGCCGATCTCGAGCTGCTGCCCCTCGAGGGCGCGTCGTGCGACGCCGCGCTGCTCGTCCTCGCGCTCACGTACGTGCCCGACCCCGAGCGCGTCCTCTCCGAGGCGGCGCGCATCCTGCGGCCGGGCGGCGTCCTCGCGGTCGCGGACCTCGTCCGCCACGACGACGACGACTTCCGCCGCCGGATGGGACAGGCGAGCCTCGGGTTCGACCCTCCCGCGCTGGCGGGGCTGCTCGCGCGCGCCGGGTTCGACCCGCCCCGCTGCGAGACCCTGCCGCCCGAACCGGGCGCGCGGGGGCCTGCCCTCCTCGTCGCCCGAGCGGTGCGGGCCGCGCCGTCCGCGCTCGCCTAGATTGCCGACCCCTCACCCGACCACGACCTCCCCACCACACGCAAGGAGACGAGAACGATGGCTTCCAGCACCGCCCGCGCCCCCGCAGCACGCGCCGCAGCACGCGCCGCAGCACGCGCGAGGAAGGGCGCTCCCGGCCGCCTCGAGCACAGGGTGAAGGACCTCTCCCTGGCCGAGTGGGGCCGCAAGGAGATCGACCTCGCCGAGAAGGAGATGCCCGGCCTCATGGCGGTCCGGAAGGAGTACGCGGCGAAGCAGCCGCTGGCGGGCCAGCGCATCACCGGCTCGCTCCACATGACCATCCAGACGGCCGTCCTCGTCGAGACGCTGCGCGAGCTCGGCGCCGAGGTGCGCTGGGCGTCGTGCAACATCTTCTCGACCCAGGACCACGCCGCCGCCGCCGTCGCGGTCGGCAAGGACGGCACGCCCGCCGACCCGCGCGGCGTCCCGGTCTTCGCCTGGAAGGGCGAGACGCTGGAGGAGTACTGGGACTGCACCGAGCGCGCGCTCGACTTCGGCGACGGCAAGGGGCCGACGCAGATCGTCGACGACGGCGGCGACGCGACGCTGCTCCTGCACAAGGGCGTCGAGCTCGAGGCCGCGGGCAAGGTCCCGTCGCCCGCGAGCGCCGACTCGGAGGAGTACGGCGTCATCCTGGCGGTGCTCGCCCGTGAGCTGAAGAAGGACCCCCGCCGCTGGACGCGCGTCGCCGCGGAGTGCAAGGGCGTCACCGAGGAGACCACCACCGGCGTCCACCGGCTGTACGAGATGCAGCGGGCCGGGACGCTCCTCTTCCCCGCCATCAACGTGAACGACTCGGTGACGAAGTCGAAGTTCGACAACCTGTATGGCTGCCGCCACTCGCTCGTGGACGGGATCATGCGCGCGACGGACGTGATGCTCGGCGGCAAGGTCGCGGTCGTCTGCGGGTACGGCGACGTCGGCAAGGGGTGCGCCCAGTCGCTGCGCGGCCAGGGCGCGCGCGTGCTCGTGACCGAGATCGACCCCATCAACGCGCTGCAGGCCGCGATGGAGGGGTACCAGGTCGTGCGGCTCGAGGACGTGGTCGCGACGGCCGACCTCTTCGTCACCGCCACCGGCAACGTCGACATCATCACCGTCGAGCACATGAAGAAGATGAAGGACTGCGCCGTCGTCGGGAACATCGGCCACTTCGACAACGAGATCGACATGGCCGGCCTGAAGAAGCTCCCCGGCGTCACGCGCGTCAACATCAAGCCGCAGTACGACGCCTGGGTGTTCCCGGACGGCCACCGCGTGCTCATCCTGGCCGAGGGCCGCCTCCTCAACCTGGGCTGCGCGACGGGCCACCCGAGCTTCGTCATGTCGAACAGCTTCACCAACCAGACGCTCGCTCAGATCGAGCTCGCCACGCACCGCGAGCGGTACGAGCGGAAGGTCTACGTGCTGCCGAAGCAGCTCGACGAGAAGGTCGCGCGGCTCCACCTCGGCCAGCTCGGCGCGAAGCTGACGAAGCTGTCGAAGAAGCAGGCCGGCTACCTCGGCGTCCCGCCGAACGGGCCATTCAAGCCCGATCACTACCGGTACTAGCGAGTGCGCCGGCCGTTCGCCGTCGCCACGCGAGGGCCGCGAGGAGCATCGCTGCCGTCAGCGCCGCCACGACGACCCCTCTCGCGAGCTGCGTCGGCCGGTAGCGGAGGCGCAGCGCGTGCCGCCCCTCGCTCACCGGGACGGCCATGAAGGCGAAGTCGGCGCGCGCGATCGGCGCCGGCGCGCGGTCGACCGTCGCGGTCCAGCCCGGGAACCACGGGTCGAGCACGACGGCGATCCCCGCCCGCGGCGCCGTCAGGGTCGCGGTGAGCTCGCCGCCCTCCACCTCCACCTCCTCGGCGGCGATGGGCGCGGCGGGCGCGCCGGGAGGCGGGAACGCCGCGAGCGGCGCGTCCGGCGAGAGGACCGCGCGGTCGCCCCGCGCCGCGACGACGAGGGGGTCCGCGACCGCCTCGTCGGGCGCGCTCGTCCACGCCGGGGTGAAGAAGACGCGCGGCAGCGCCTCGGCGCGGTAGGCCGCCGTCGGCTTCTCCCACTCGCGCCGCACGTCGGCGAGCTTCGCGAGCGGCAGCGGGTCGTCGGCGACCACCAGCGGCGCGGAGAGGAGCGGCCAGAGCGCCGAGGTGGGGCACGGGCGCGGGAAGTTCGTGTCGCTCGCGACGGGCGAGCCCGGCACGAGGCGTCCGGTGGGCGTCGCCTCGAGGAGCGAGCGGACGCGCTGGATGACCGTCGGGCCGTACCCCGCCACGCCCTCCCAGCCGTTCCGCAGGGGCGCGTTGGCGGTGCGGCCCCAGTTCGCGATCACGGCGACGCGGCGCGGCGACGGCGGCGCGGGCACGAGCGGCGCGAGGTCCGCCAGCGCGGGCGTCTCCGCGGCGCCGGGGCCGACCGGGTTCATGTCGCCGAACGCGAGGTCGAGGTCCACCGCGACGAGCGCGATGGGCGCGAGCGCCCACGCCAGCGCCCAGCGAGGCGCGCGGGCGAGCCGGCGCCCCGAGGCGAGCCACGCCAGCCCCGCGAGCGCGAGCGCGACCGTCGTCGCCGCCCCCGCCCGCGCGGCGTCGCGGTCGAGCGAGAACGACGCGAAGCGCGTCAGGTTGGGCGCGAGGGCGGCGACCCCGGCGAGCACGAGCCCCGCGCGCATCCAGCGGCGCGCGAAGGCGCCCTCCTCGCGCAGCGCGTGGAGCCCCTCGGCCGCGAGGAGCGCGCTCGCGAAGGAGGTCACCATGAGCGAGCGCGTCGGGTTCCGGAACGAGCCGTACCCGGGGAGGAAGCGGTAGAGGAGGTGGTGCAGCCCGAGCCAGGCGTCCTCGCCGAACGAGAGCCAGATCCCGACCGCGCCGAGGGCGAGGAAGAGCCAGAGCCCGCGGCGGCGGAGTGGCGCCGCGGCCAGGAGCGCGAGCGGGAGGATGCCGAGGTACCCGGTCGCCTCCCACAGGTTCATCTCCTCGATGTACCACTGTCCGCCGTACGCCCTCGGGAGGAGGAAGAGCGCGAGGCCGAAGCGATCCGGCCACTTCCAGCTCGTCGCGAAGCGGTAGGTGACGCCCGCGCCGCGCGGACCGAGCCGGGCCAGCTCCATGACGGGCAGCACGATCGGCGCCGCGAGGGCGAGGCCGAGCGGGGCCGCGGCGAGCGCGAAGAGCGCGTCGAGCTTGCGGCGGCGCCAGAGGCGTGGCGCGAGGTGGAGCGCGTACGCGCCCGCGACCAGCGTGCCGAAGTAGGCCATCTGCGCCGCGCCGCCGAGCCAGGAGAGCGCGGCCGCGGCCGCCGTGAGGACGAGGTACCGCCCCTTCCCGCGCGCGGCGAATCCGTCGAGCCCCGCCAGCATCCACGGCCACCACGCCGTCGAGGCGGCGAAGTTCCAGTGCTGGAGGTGCACCGTCTCCTTCGCGCCCAGCGCGAAGAGCACCGCGCCGAGGAGCGCCTCGAGGGGAGAGAGGCCGCGCAGCCGCAGCCAGAAGACCATCCCCCAGGCGGCGACGCAGAGGTGCAGGAGCGCCGAGAGCGTGAGCGCGCGCGGTGCGCCCCACGGCAGCGTGAGCCAGGTGCCTGGGTCGAGGACCGCGGCCTGGGGATCGCCGAGCAGGGGATAGCCGAGGAAGATGCCGCGCTGCCAGCCGGGGAGGTGGCCCGCGCGCAGCGCCGCGGCCGTCGCCTCGCGCACGGCGAAGAAGAAGTTTCGCAGGTCGTGACCGACGAAGGCCTGCCCCGGGGCGGCGGCGCGGGCGTGGAAGGCGACCACGGCGACCGCGGCCGCGAGGTAGGTCGCGGCGCTGGAGAGCCGCTGGCGGCGCGGGGCGGGCGCGATCATGCCGCGGCGCGAGCCCGGTCTTCCGCCGCCGCGCCGTGCGCGGCGCGCCAGAGCTGCCGCCCGATCCAGGCCGCGAGCAGGACGTAGCCCGCGAAGCGCACCACCTCCTCGGCCGTGTAGAGCGCGTCGAAGTAGTGGATGAGCCCGCGCGAGGCGCGCGTCTCGAAGGCGATGTGGTAGTCGAGCGGCGCGAGGACGGCGTGGAGGGCGAAGAGCCATCCCGGCGCGGCCGCGAGCGCGCCCGCCGCGAAGGCCCACAGGGCGTACTGGGGGCTCCACACCTTGCTCGTCCCGATCCAGGCCAGGATGACGAAGGCCGTGCCGAGCCGCACGGCGCGCAGGGAGGTCGCCGGGCCGGCGCGGAACGCGGCCCAGCCGGCGAAGGCGGCCGCCGCGGCCAGCAGCGCCGCGGTCGAGGCGTTGAGGAAGGCCGCGTCGAAGACGAGCGGCGCGAGGCGCGGCGAGCGCCTGAGGAGCTCCCAGATCGAGTTCTCGGCGCCGCGCCCCGCGTTGAGCTCCCAGAACCATCGCCACGCGCTCGGGGCGGCGAGCGCGACGGGCACGTTCACCGCCGCGAAGGCGGCGACGGCCGCCGCCGCCCCTCGCCCGAGCGCGGCGCTCTCGCGCCGGCGCACCAGCGCGCCGAGCGCCGCGGGCACGAGCGAGATGGGCCAGAGCTTCGCCGCGACGCCCAGCCCGGTGAGGACGCCCGCCGCCGCGGGCCGGCTCCGCTCGAAGGCGAGCACCGCCGCGAGGAGGAGGAGGATGGGGAAGAGATCCCAGTTGAGCCCGCCGTAGTAGGCGAGGGCCGGGGTGGCGGCGAGCCAGAGGACGCTCGCGCCCGGGAGCCGCCCGAGGAGCGCGACGCACCCGAGGCCGCAGGCGGCGAGGAACCCGTAACCAACCGTGAAGTAGGCGGCCGGGCCGCCTGGCGCGAACGAGGGCAGCCAGAGGGCGAGACCGAGGAGCGGCGGGTACTCGATCCGGTCCTCGAGGTAAGGGAGCGGCCGCCCGCCGCCGAAGTAGCGGTCCCCGGCCATGGCGAGGAGGTCCGAGTAGCTGTGGTGGTCGAAGGCCCACGGCCGGTACTCGACGCCCGGGTGCCCGGCGCCGCGCACCAGGTTCGCCCAGCCGACCGCCAGCCAGAGCGCCGCGAGCGCGTACGGGAGCCAGCGGGGGAGGGCACGGGGACGAGGCATCGGCGGGCGCGGACGTTAGCAGCGCGGTCGGGCAGGGACAAGGAAGCGCACCCGCGACGCGCGGCCTCCCCCGAACCCCCGAACCCCCACCCGCGTGCCGCGCGCCCCAGCACCGGCTCATGATCTCTGGCGCGCGGCCCTAGCGTCGCGGTGAGGTAACATCGGGGCCACGTGGGCCCCGTCGAACGCCTCACCACGCTGCTCGAGGGCGTCGTCGCGCGCACCGGCCCCTTCGCGCCGGCGGTGCTCTTCGGGGCGACGTTCGTCGAGTACGTGTTCCCGCCCTTCCCGGGCGACACGATCGTGCTCCTCGGGGCGTGGTACGTGGTGCAGGGCGAGCTCTCCTGGCCCGCCGCCTTCACGGCCGTGACCGCAGGCGCGGTGGCCGGCGCCTGGGTCGACTGGCGCGTGGGGAGCGCGCTCGCGCTTGCGGTCGAGGGGCGCGGCGCCCTGCGCGGGCCCCTCGACTCGGCTCGGCTGGCGCGCTTCGAGGCGGCGTACCGGCGCTGGGGCGGGCTCCTCCTCGTCGCGAACCGCTTCCTGCCCGGCATTCGCGCCTTCCTCTTCGTCGCAGCCGGCGCGACGCGCATCCCGCTGCGCAAGGTGCTCCTCCTCGGCGGGATCTCGGCGGCGGCCTGGAACGCGGTCCTCCTCGGCACGGGTGCCCTCGTGGCGAGGAACGCCACCGAGCTGGCCGAGCTCCTCGCGCGCTACACGCACGTCGTCTGGATGGCGATGGGCCTCGCCGCGGCCGTGCTCGCGGCCCGCGCGCTCGCGCGCCGCCGGAGGCCGCGGTGACCGTCGCGCTCGCGCTCGCGCTCTCCGTCGCGGCCCCCCTCCTGCCGCCGAGCGCGGAGGCGCGCTACCGCGTCGAGCTCGCGGGCGAGCACGTCGGGTGGGCGCTCCTCCGCGAGGCGTGCGGCGCCGCGACGTGCGACGTCGAGTGGAGGAGCGAGCTGCGCCTGCCGGTCGAAGCAGGAGGAGGCACGGCCGGCCGCGAGATCGCGGCGCGCGTCCGCCCCGATGGGCGCGCCCTCCTGGTGGTCGCCCGCGCGCGCGCCGACGGCCGCGTGCGCCCCCGGCAGCACGCCGGCGAGGGCCCGGTGCCCGCGAGCCTCGCCGAGCTCGTGCTGTCGCGCACCCTGGACGGCGAGCGCCGCTGCGTGCGCGTCCGCGACGAGGAGAGCGGGCGCGAGGGCGAGGCGTGTGCGCGCCGCGACGGCGCCTGGCTCGAGGGACAGGTCCTCGACGAGCCGATCCGGTTCCGCGCCCGGGCCGGCGAGCTGCCGGTGGAGGTGCTGCTCCCCGCCCAGCGCGCGCGCTTCGTCGCCGACGGCGCCGCCGCGCTGCCGGTGCGCGCGCCGCGCCTGTTCGGGGTCGAGGTCCCGCTCGCCGCCGGCGCCCGCCGTTTCTGCGGCGTCGCCCTCGATCCGCCACCTCCTCCCGCGCCGGCGGAGGTGCCGCGCTCGTACCCGAACGGCACGAGCTGCCGCGAACGCTCCTCCCGCTACGTGGGCGTGGTGGAGCGCGCCGGTCTCCGCGCCCGCCACGCGGTCGGCGTCGCGTTCGACGGGCGCGCCTACGTCTGGCACGAGTGGGTCGAGGTCCTCGCGGCGGGGCGCTGGGTCCCCGTCGATCCGTCTTTCGAGCAGGCACCCGCGGAGGGCCCGCGCTTCACCGTCGCGCGCTTCGGCGAGGGCGACCGCGTGAGCCGAGCCGAGGCGGGGCGCGCGGTCCTCACCTGCTGGAGCGCGCGCTAGAGCTACAAGGCGCGGCGGCCCAGGAACCGCGCGAGCGCGGTCGCCTTGGGCACCATCGAGGAGAGGTCGACGCGCTCCTCCGTCGTGTGGAACCCGGAGCCGCGCGGCCCCAGGCCGTCGATGCTGGGGATCCCCATGCCGCTCGTCGTGCAGGCGTCGGAGCCGCCGCCCGAGAGCGGCGCCTCGCCGGAGCCGAGCCCGCTCTCCTGCTGGCACCGCCCGTACTCGTCCGCGATGGCCGCCGACGCCGCCGTGCGCGTCATGGGCGCGCGCCAGGCGGTCTTCACGAGCTCGACGCGCGTGCCCTCCACCGCAGCGTCCGCCGCCGCGGCCTGGAGGGCGCGGTAGAGCGCGTCGCCGTCCTCCGCCGTCACGTAGCGCAGGTCCACCTCGGCGCGCGCCTGCGCGGGGACGGTGTTCTTCGTCGTGCCGCCCTGGAACACGCCGACGTTCACGGTGACGCCGCGGCCGTAGTCGGTGAGCGCCTGCGCGCGGTCCACGAAGCGCGCGAGCGCCCACACCGCGCTGCGGCCGCGCTCGTGCTCGTTGCCGGCGTGGGCGGCGACGCCGGTCGCGATCGCCTGCACGGCCGCGACGCCCTTCCGCTGCGTCACGATGGCGTCGCCCGCGCGGCCCGACTCGAGCCCGAGCGCGCACGCCGACCCGGCCGCCCTCGCCATGAGGTGGGGCTGCGAGTCGGGCGAGCCGACCTCCTCGTCGGACACGTACATCCCGCGCACGGGGACGTGCCGGAGGAGCGCGGCGCGGGCGAGCGCCTCGAGCGCGAAGAGGCCGACCACCAGCCCGCCCTTCATGTCGAAGACGCCGGGGCCGCGCGCGAGCTCGCCGCGCAGCTCGAAGGCGTCGAACGCGCCCCGCGGGAAGACCGTGTCGGTGTGGCCGATGAGGAAGGCGCAGTCGCGCTTCGCCGCGCTCTCGAAGTAGAGGTGGTCGCCGAAGCGCTGCGAGCGGATGCGCTCCGTCCAGAGCCCGATGCGGGTCAGCTCCTGGTCGAGCATCGCCACGACGGCGTTCACGCCGTGCGGGTCCTGCGTGAACGACGCCTGGCGCACGAGGCGCTCGAGGAAGCGCTGCATGGCGAAGCGCTGCCCCGCCAGCCACGACAGCCCGATCTCGACGCGCTCCATGAACATGCGTGGGGGCCCCTGCCGCGATACAGAAGTGCGCCGCGCGCGCGGCGCGGCACGCGGTATAAGGTCGAATCATGGCGGCGGGCAAGCGCTACAGGGCCGCGGTCATCGGCGGGTCCGGATACGGCGGGGCCGAGCTGATCCGGCGCCTCCTCGTGCATCCCGAGGTGACGCTCGCCCGGGTCGCGTCGGTGGACTTCGTCGGCGAGCCCCTGGGGACGGCGCACCCGTCGCTCGAGGGCGCGACCGGGCTCGTGTTCGAGGACGTCGGTCCCGGCGAGGCCGCCGAGGGCATGGACGTCGTGCTGCTCGCGCTGCCGCACAGGGTGTCATCGCGGAAGATGCCGGAGCTCGTGGCGGCGAAGGCCAAGGTCGTCGACATGAGCGGCGACTTCCGCTTGAAGGACGCCGCCGCGTACGAGCGCTACTACGGGCAGCCGCACCCGCACCCGGAGCTGTTCCCCGAGTTCGTCTACGGCCTCCCGGAGCTCTTCCGCGAGCGCATCCGCGCCGCGCGGCTCGTCGCCTCGCCGGGCTGCTTCGCGACGACGATCGAGCTCGCGCTCCTCCCGCTCGCGAGGGCGGGGCTGCTCGAGGGCGTCGTGCACGTGCAGGGCATCACCGGGAGCTCCGGCTCGGGGGCGGCGCCGTCGGCGGGCACGCACCACCCCGTGCGCGCGAACAACCTGCGCACCTACAAGCCGCTCGAGCACCAGCACCTCCCGGAGATCGCCGAGACGCTCGCGCAGGCCGGGGCGCGCGAGCTCGAGCTGCGCTTCGTGCCGGTCTCGGCGCCGCTCGCGCGCGGCATCCTCGCGACCGCCTTCGTCGAGCTGCCCGACGCCTGGACGGAGGAGCGCGTGCGGCGGCTCTACGAGGAGACCTACGCTGGGGAGCCGTTCGTGCGCGTCCCGCGGAAGCGCCTCCCCGAGGTGGCCGCCGTCTCCGGCTCGAACCGCGCCGAGGTGGGCGTCGCCGTGGGAGCGCCCGTGAAGGGCCGCCGCACCGCCGCGCTCTTCGGCGCGACGGACAACCTCGTCAAGGGTGGCGCCGGGCAGGCCATCCAGAACATGAACCTCATGCTCGGGCTGCCGGAGAAGGCGTCGCTCGAGGATCCGGGACCGTGGCCGCCATGATGAACGTGGTCGTGAAGGTCGGTGGCGAGGTGGTGGCCTCGCCCGAGATGGACGCCATCGCGAGGGACGTGCGCGAGCTCGTCGAGGCGTGGCACCGCGTGGCGATCGTGCACGGCGGCGGGCCGCAGGCGTCGGCGCTCCAGAAGAGGCTCGGGCAGGAGCCGCGCATCATCGCGGGCAAGCGCGCCACCGACGAGGCGACGCTCGAGGTGATGAAGTACATCGTGGCGGGCCAGGTGAACGTGGACTGCTGCGCGCGCCTCCTCGCGAACGGCGTCATGCCGGTCGGCCTCCACGGCGCGAGCGGCCACGTCCTGCAGGCGCGGCGCCGTCCGCCGCGCGTGCTCACCGGCGCGGGCCCCGATCCGGTGGACCTCGGGCTCGTCGGCGACGTGACCGGCTTCAA
Organism: Anaeromyxobacteraceae bacterium; assembly: GCA_036395165.1. Lineage (GTDB taxonomy): Bacteria > Myxococcota > Myxococcia > Myxococcales > Anaeromyxobacteraceae > Anaeromyxobacter_A. The sequence goes on from DASWDS010000221.1 coordinate 14,138, forward strand.
CCTGGCCCTGCTCGGCGACCTGTGGGAGCGCCGCTACGTCCCGGTGCTGGCCTGCCTCGGCATGAGCGCAGAGGGCCAGGCCCTCAACATCAACGGGGACACGGTGGCGAGCCAGCTCGCCGGCGCGCTCCGGGCCGACGCGCTCGTCCTCGTCACCTCCACGCCCGGCGTGCTGCGCGACGTGAAGGACCCGGCGAGCCGCGTGCCGCGGATGACGCGCGCGGAGTTCGAGCGCGGCGTCGCGGACGGCTCCATCTCCGGCGGCATGATCCCGAAGCTCGACGAGAGCTTCGGCGTGCTCGCCGGCGGAGCGAGGTCGGTCGTCATCGTGGGCAAGCTCGCCGCGGGCGAGCTGCGCCGGGCGGTGCTCGAGCCCGGCAGCGTCGGCACGGTGCTCGTCGCGTAGGAGCGCTTCGATGCCGCGCGCTCGCACCCGCTGCCCCTGGGCGGGCACGGATCCCCTCTACGTCGCCTACCACGACGCAGAGTGGGGCGTGCCGCTCCGCGACGAGCGCGCGCTCTTCGAGCTGCTCGTCCTGGAGGGATTCCAGGCCGGCCTGGCCTGGATCACGATCCTGCGCAAGCGCGAGGCGTTCCGGCGCGCCTTCGACGGCTTCGACCCGGAGCGCGTGGCGCGCTTCGGCGCGGCGCGCGTCGAGAGGCTCCTCGCGGACGCGGGGATCGTCCGCCACCGCGGCAAGATCGAGGGCGCCGTCGCGAGCGCGCGCGCGACCTTGCGCCTCCGCGACGAGGCCGGCGGGCTCGCGCGCTTCGCCTGGAGCTTCGTGGGCGGAGCACCCATCGTGAACCGCCCGCGCGAGCTCTCGGAGGTGCCGGCCCAGACGGAGGAGAGCCGCGCCTTCTCGAAGGCGCTCCGCGCGCGCGGGTTCGCCTTCGTCGGCCCGACCACCTGCTACGCGTTCATGCAGTCGGCCGGCCTCGTGAACGACCACCTCGCCGGCTGCTTCCGCCAGCGGCAGGTCATGCCGGCGGCGGCACGGTCCCGAGCCGCCCCGCGAAGAGCGCCTTCACCTCGGTAGGCCATGGCGCGGCGCGTCGAGAGGAGCGCGCGTCCGCCTGGCTTCACTCGTCGAGATGCCCGCGCGGGGCACCACTTGCGGGGTCCGTGGCACCCCCGTAAGCTCGGTCCGCTTCCCGGAACGTCGCATCTCGCCCGGCCCTCGCGACCGGAGATGGGAGCCCGATGGCTCTGCTCGACGTGCGGCACGTCATGTTGCATTTCCGCGGCGTCACCGCGCTCGCCGACGTGAGCTTCGCGGTGGAGCCGGGCTCGATCCACGCCATCATCGGCCCGAACGGCGCGGGCAAGACCAGCATGCTGAACTGCGTCAGCGGCGTGTACCGCCCGCAGCGCGGCCAGATCGTCTTCGAGGGCGAGGACGTCACGGCGCGCTCGCCGGCCGCGCGCGCCCGCCTCGGGATCGCGCGCACGTTCCAGAACATCGCGCTCTTCAAGGGCATGACGGTGCTCGACAACGTCCTCATCGGCCGCCACGTGCACGAGAGGGCGGGCGTCCTCGCCGGGGGCGCGTACTGGGGCCGGGGCCAGCGCGAGGAGATCGCGCACCGCGAGGTCGTCGAGGACATCATCGACTTCCTCGAGATCCAGGCCGTGCGGAAGAAGGTGGTGGGGACGCTCTCCTATGGTCTGCAGAAGCGCGTCGAGCTGGCGCGCGCGCTGGCGCTCGCGCCGAAGCTCCTCCTCCTCGACGAGCCCATGGCCGGGATGAACGCCGAGGAGAAGGAGGACATGGCGCGCTTCATCGTGGACGTGAGCGAGGAGCGAGGCACGACCGTCGTCATGATCGAGCACGACATGGGGGTGGTGATGGACCTGTCGAGCCGCGTCACCGTCCTCGACTTCGGCGAGAAGATCGCGGACGGCGTGCCCGAGGCGGTGCGCCAGATGAAGGCGGTCCAGCGCGCCTACCTGGGCGAGCACGCCGGCCCCTTCGACCGGAGCGAGGCGTGAGCGCGCTCCACCTGCTCGGCGGCGACGACACGTTCCCGAAGCTGCTCGTGCGGAACGCCAGGCGCTTCGGCGCGCGCACGGCGCTGCGCGAGAAGGAGCTCGGGATCTGGCAGCCGCTGTCCTGGCAGCAGTACCTGGACGCGGTGCGCGAGCTGTCGCTCGGGCTCGTCGCGCTGGGGCTGCGCCGCGGCGACAAGGTCGCCATCATCGGCGACAACCGGCCGGAGTGGGTCATCGCCGAGCTCGCCGCGCAGGCGGCGGGCGGCGCGTCGGTGGGGCTCTACCAGGACTCGAACCTGACCGAGGTCGCGTACGTCATCGACCACTGCGACGCGAGCATCGTGGTCGCGGAGGACCAGGAGCAGGTCGACAAGCTGCTCGACATGATCGACCGGCTGCCCAAGGTGCGGCACGTCGTCTACACCGATCCGCGCGGGCTCCGCGGTTACCGCCACCCGGCGCTCGTCTCCTTCGAGGCGGTGCGGGAGCGGGGGCGCGCGCTCGAGGCGGCCGAGCCGCGGCGCTTCGAGGAGTCGGTGGCGGCCGGAAGCGCCGACGACCTCGCCATCATCTCCTACACCTCGGGCACGACCGGCTTCCCCAAGGGCGCCATGCTGTCGTTCACGAACCTGCTCGCGATGGCGCTCGCGCTCCACGAGGTGGACGAGAAGCGTGAGCGCGACGAGTTCGTCTCGTTCCTGCCGCTCGCCTGGATCGGCGAGCAGATGATGTCGCTCTCCTCCGCGCTCGCCATCGGCTTCACCGTGAACTTCCCGGAGAAGCCCGAGACGGTGATGGAGAACATCCGCGAGATCGGGCCCCACGTCATGTTCGCGCCGCCGCGCATCTGGGAGGGCCTCACCTCCTCGGTGCAGGTGCGCATCATGGACACGAGCCCGTTCAAGCGCTTCATGTACCAGCGCCTCATGCCGCTGGGCGAGCGCGTGGCCGACCTCCGCTTCGCGAAGAAGCCGGTGCCGCTCGGGTGGCGCCTCCTCCACGCGGCCGCGCACCTGCTGCTCCTGCGCGCGCTGAAGGACCGGCTCGGCCTCACGCGCATCCGCACCGCCTCCACCGGCGGCGCCGCCCTCGGGCCGGACGTCTTCCGGTTCTTCCACGCCATGGGCGTGCCGCTCAAGCAGATCTACGGGCAGACCGAGATCGCGGGCATCTCCTGCATCCACCGCGACGGCGACATCCAGTTCCACACGGTGGGTAAGCCCATCCCCGGCACGGACGTCCGCATCTCGGAGTCGGGCGAGATCCTGTCGCGCAGCCCATCCGTCTTCCTCGGCTACTACAAGAACGACGCCGCCACAGCCGAGGTGGTGCGCGACGGCTGGCTCCACTCCGGCGACGCCGGCTACCTCACCGAGGACGGGCAGCTCGTCGTCATCGACCGCGTGAAGGACGTGATGCGGCTCGCCGACGGCACGCAGTACTCGCCGCAGTTCATCGAGAACCGCCTCAAGTTCTCGCCCTACGTCAAGGAGGCGGTCGTCATCGGCGGGAAGGAGCGGCCCTACCTCGCGGCCCTCGTCTGCATCGACATGGGGATCGTGGGGAAGTGGGCCGAGGGGAGGCGCATCTCGTACACGACCTACACCGACCTCTCCTCGAAGCGCGAGGTGTACGACCTCCTCGAGAAGGAGGTGGCGCGGGTGAACGAGACGCTGCCCGCGGCCGCCCGCCTCCGGAAGTTCGTGCTCCTCTACAAGGAGCTCGACGCGGACGACGAGGAGCTCACCCGCACCCGCAAGGTGCGCCGCGGCGTGGTCGAGGAGCGCTATCGCGACGTCATCGCGGCGGTCTACGGCGAGCGCGACGCGGTCGACATCGACACCACCATCCGCTTTCAGGACGGCAAGACCGCGCGCATCCAGGCGCGACTCCCGGTCCGCCACCTCGAGCCGGAGCGGAAGGTGGCCTGATGTTCCTCCTCCAGCTCGTCATGAACGGCCTCGTGGTGGGGAGCATCTACGCCCTCGTCGCGCTCGGCTTCGTCATCATCTACAAGTCGTCCTCCATCCTGAACTTCGCGCAGGGCGAGTTCCTCATGCTGGGCGCCTACGTGTGCCTCGCCATCATGACGAGCGCGCCGGTGCCATTCGCGGCCGCGTTCCTCCTCACGCTCGGCTTCTCGGTCGTGCTGGGGCTCTTCCTCGAGCGCGCCGTGCTGCGCCCCATGATCGGCGAGCCCGTCATCTCGGTCATCATGCTGACCCTCGGGCTCTCCTCCATCCTCAAGGCCATCGTGCAGGGCATCTGGGGCACGGACACGCGTCCCTTCCCCCAGGTCTTCCCCACCGAGCCCGTCCACCTCGGACCGTTCCCCGTGTCGCTCGGGTATCTCTGGAGCGTCGCCTGCGTCGCGGTGCTGCTCGTCCTCTTCTCGATCTTCTTCAAGTACACGCGCGCCGGCGTGGCGATGCGCGCGGTCGCGTTCTCGCAGCAGACGGCGCTCTCGATGGGCATCTCGGTGAAGCGCATCTTCGCGCTCTCCTGGAGCATCGCCGCGGTCGTGTCGGCCGTGGGCGGGATCCTGCTCGGGGCGGTGCGCGGCGGCGTCGACGGCTCGCTCGCCTTCATGGGCCTCAAGGTGGTGCCGGTCGCGATCCTGGGCGGCCTCGACAGCGTGCTGGGGGCCATCGTGGGCGGCCTCGCCATCGGCGTCCTCGAGAACCTGTCCGGCGGCTACCTCGATCCGCTCTTCGGGGGCGGCGTGAAGGAGGTCGCGCCCTTCGTCGCGCTCGTCCTCATCCTGATGGTGAAGCCGTACGGACTGTTCGGGAAGGTCAAGATCGAACGCGTGTAGCGGGGGCCAGCCAATGCGCTGCGGCGACTTCAGGACGAGCTACGCAGCCGACATGGCCATCTTCGACTCGAACGTGGGGCGCGGCGCGACCATCGCGTTCGTCGCCGCGCTGCTCACCGTGCCGGTCTTCGCGAGCGCGTACTGGCTCGACATCCTCACGCGCGCCGCCATCGCGGTGGTGGCCGCGCTCGGCCTCAACATCCTCACCGGCTTCACCGGGCAGATCTCCCTCGGCAACGCCGCGTTCCTCGCGGTCGGCGCCTACGCGACGGCCGCGCTCGCGAAGGCGGGCCTGCCCTTCCCGCTGGTCATCCCCCTGGCCGGCCTCGTCACCGCGGGCGCCGGGATGGTGTTCGGGATCCCGTCGCTCAGGCTGAAGGGGCTCTACCTCGCGATGGCGACGCTCGCCGCGCACTTCATCGTCGAGTTCACCGCCGTCCACTGGGACTCCTTGACGGGCGGCGTGAACGGCACCTCGGTGCCGGCCGCGAAGGCGGGGCCGCTCGAGCTCGACTCGGACACCGGGCTCTACTACCTCGTCCTGCCTGTCACGGTGCTCCTCGTCCTGTTCACGAAGAACCTCTTCCGCACCAGGGTGGGGAAGGCCTTCGTCGCCATCCGCGACCAGGACATCTCCGCCGAGGTCATGGGCGTACGGGTGTTCAAGTACAAGCTGCTCAGCTTCGCCGTCTCGTCGTTCTACGTCGGGGTGGCGGGCTCGCTGCTCGCGTACCAGGCGCGCATCATCAGCCCCGAGAACTTCCCCATCAGCCTCGCCATCGACCAGCTCGGCATGATCATCATCGGCGGGCTCGGGAGCGTGCTCGGCTCGATCTTCGGCGCCGTCTTCATCACGCTCCTCCCCGAGGTGCTGCGCCTCGCCACCGGCGCGCTCTCCGGCAGCTACCCGCACCTCATCCAGCTCTTCGCGTCTCTCAAGATGGGCCTCTTCGGCCTCATCATCGTGCTCTTCCTCGTCTTCGAGCCCGACGGGCTCGCGGCGCGCTGGCACACCATCAAGTCCTACTGGAAGCTCTACCCGTTCTCGTACTGAAGCCGTAGCGGCAGCTCCCCTCGCAAGGAGGACCTCATGATCGGCTCACTCCCCCGCAGCGCATCCCTCGCGGCGCTCGCCGCGGCGCTCCTCGCACCCGCCATGGCCGGGGCCCAGAAGGCCGCCGGCTCGGAGATCAAGGTGGGCGGCATCTTCGACCTCACCGGCATCACCTCCGACGTCGGCAAGCCCTTCGCGCAGGGCGTCCGCGACGGCGTGCAGTGGCTGAACGAGAACGGCGGCGTGAACGGCAAGCCCGTCCGGCTCGTGGACGTCGACTACGGCTACAAGATCCCGGAGGCCGTCTCCGCCTACAAGCGGATGGTCAACGACGAGAAGGTCGTCATGATCAGCGGCTGGGGCACGGGCGACACCGAGGCGCTGAAGGACTTCGTGAACCGGGACAAGATCCCGTACTTCTCGGCTTCGTTCTCGGGGCACCTCACCGATCCCGCCAAGACCCCCTACAACTTCTTCGCGGCGCCGAGCTACTCCGACCAGCTCCGCGCGTGGCTGTCGTGGGTGAAGCAGGACTGGAAGGACAAGGGGCGCAACCCCAAGGTCGCCTTCTACTACGGCGACAACGCCTACGGGAAGGCGCCCATCGAGGCGGGCCGCCGCTTCGCCAAGGAGAGCGGGATCGACCTCGTGGACGAGGAGATCCTGCCCGGCGGCTTCCAGGACGCGACGAGCCAGCTCCTCAACATGAAGCAGAAGGGCGCCGACTACGCGTACATCAACGTCACCACCACCGGCGTCTCCGTCGTGCTGCGCGACGCGAAGAAGCTCGGGCTCGCCACGAAGTTCGGCTCGAACCCCTACGGCTTCAGCGAGCAGCTCCCCAAGGTGGCGGGCGACGTGGCCGAGGGCGTCACCGGCGTCGTGCCGCACGTCCCCTTCGGCACCGACGTGCCCGGCATGAAGCGGCTCGTCGACTTCCACATGAAGAACCACCCGCAGGACACGCACGACGCGATGTACGTGCGCGGCTGGGCCACCTTCCTCGTCTGGTCGGAGGCGCTCAAGCGCGCCGACAAGGCGGGCCAGCTCAACGGCGAGGGCATCCGCAAGGCGGTCGAGACGTTCAAGGACTTCGACCTGGGCGGGCTCACGGAGAAGATCACCTACACGGCGACCGACCACCGCCCCACCACGAAGACGCCCATCTACCAGGTCCAGGGCGGCAAGCTCGTCAAGGTCGCGGAGTTCGAGATGCCGCGCAAGAAGGAGTGGCTCGGGCTGTAGCGGGCGCGCGCCGCCGCCCGACGACCTCCCGCCCCGGGGCCCACCGATGCTGAAGCTCAAGAACGTCGAGGTCATCTACGACGACGTCATCCTGGTGCTGAAGGGCCTCTCGCTCGAGGTCCAGAGCGGCCAGATCGTCGCGCTGCTCGGCTCGAACGGCGCCGGGAAGAGCACGACGCTGAAGGCGATCTCGGGGCTCCTCCACGCCGAGGACGGCGAGGTGACGGACGGCGGCATCGAGCTCGAGGGGGAGCGCATCGACCGGCTCCCCCCCGAGCTCATCGTCCGGCGCGGCATCTTCCAGGTGATGGAGGGCCGGCGCGTCTTCGAGGACCTCACCGTCGACGAGAACATCATGATGGGCGGCTACACGCGCCGGGATCGGGCGGGCCTCGCCCGGGACCACGCGCTCTGCTTCGACTACTTCCCGCGCTTGAAGGAGCGACGGAAGAAGCTCGCCGGCTACCTCTCGGGCGGCGAGCAGCAGATGCTCGCCATCAGCCGCGCCCTCATGGCGCGTCCCAAGCTCATCCTCCTCGACGAGCCGTCGCTCGGGCTCGCGCCGCTGCTCGTCCACGAGATCTTCCGCATCCTGAAGCGCATCAACGAGGAGGAGAAGACGACGCTGCTCCTCGTCGAGCAGAACGCGAGCCTGGCGCTCTCCATCGCGCACTACGGGTACATCATGGAGGGCGGCCGCATCGTGCTCGACGGGGAGCCGCAGAAGCTCGCCGCGAACGACGACGTGAAGGAGTTCTACCTGTCGGGCGGCGCCGCCGGCGAGAAGAAGAGCTATCGCAACCTCAAGTTCTACAAGCGGCGCAAGCGCTGGCTGTCGTAGCGGCGCCGCGCCACCGGGGAAGCCATGCCGACCCTGCGTCCGAGCGCGATCCTCGACCCCTCGCTGGAATGCGAGCCGCACGAGTCGCGGCACGCCCGCCTCGGCGCGCGGCTCCGCGCCGCGGTAGCCCACGCCCACGCGCACGCGCCACGGCTCCGGCGCGCCCTCGAGGCGGCCGGCGTCGCGCCGGGCGACGTGCGCGCGCTCGACGCGCTGGAGCGGCTGCCGGTGACGCGCAAGGACGCGCTCCCCGGGCTCCAGGCCGAGGAGCCGCCGTTCGGCGGGCTGCTGGGGGTGCCGGTGGAGCGCCTGGCGCGCATCTTCATGTCGCCGGGGCCGATCTTCGATCCGCAGGGCATGAGCGAGGACTTCTGGCGGTTCCGGCACGCGCTCGCCGCGGCCGGCTTCCGCGCCGGCGAGATCGTCCAGAACACCGCCTCGTACCACCTGACGCCGTTCGGGTGGATGCTCGACGCCGCCGCGCGGAGCCTGGGGTGCGTGGTCATCCCAGCCGGCGTCGGGCAGACGGGACTTCAGATTCAAGTGGCGGCGCACACCGGCGCGACCGCCTACCTCGGCACGCCGAGCTTCCTCTACACGCTCCTCACGAAGGCGCGCGAGCTCGGGACGCCGCTCGCGGTGGACGCGGCCTTCGTCGCCGCGGAGATGCTCCCGGAGTCGCTCCGCGCCGAGCTGGAGGGCGACTTCGGCGTTCGCGTCCTGCAGGGCTACGGCACCGCCGACCTGGGCTGCCTCGCCTACGAGTGCCCGGAGAAGGGCGGCTGGCATCTCCACCCGGAGTGCATCGTCGAGGTGCTCGATCTCGAGACGGGCCGGGCCGCGGCGCCCGGCCAGCCGGGCGAGGTGGTGGCGACGCTCTTCGACCCTGCGTACCCGCTCCTCCGCTTCGCCACCGGCGACATCGCCGCGCTCGCGCCCCCCGCCGCGTGCCCCTGCGGCCGCACCGCGCCCAAGCTCGCCGGCCTCATGGGGCGGATCGGCGACGCGGTGAAGGTGAAGGGCATGTTCGTGCGCGGCGCCGAGATCGCGGCCGTCATGCAGCGCTTCCCCGAGGTGGTGCGCTTCCAGGCGGTCGTGACGCGCGACCAGCACCAGGACCACCTCGAGTACGACGTCGAGCTCGGGGCAGCGGGCGTCGACGAGGCCGCGCTCGCGGCTCGCCTCGCCGACGCGCTGCGCGAGGCAGTGAAGGTGCGTGGAGAGACCCGGTTCGTGCCGGCGGGCACCATCGCGGAGGGCGCGAAGCGCGTGGACGACAGGCGGGTGTGGAAGTGAGCTTGAGCAGCGATCAGACTCCCGTTTCGCCCTTTTCGACCGCCGCGGTGGGGGGTCTGGGGGGAGCTGCGCTCGCTCCCCCCAGCT
>DASWDS010000222.1:0-7435 GCA_036395165.1 Anaeromyxobacteraceae bacterium
CGGCCTACGTCTTCTACGACGAGCACTACCGCATCACGACGAAGGCGGGCGAGATCGCGAAGCAGGCCAGCGATCAGCACCGCATGCAGCTCGTTCGCGAGAGCGGCGCCTGGAAGTTCGTGAGCGGCCTGTAGGTCCCGGCTTCGCTCGCGTGTGAGCCTACACGCCGACGAGCGCGCGGAACCCTGCCTCGCCCATCGCCCGCAGCGCCGCCAGCCGGTCGCGGTAGCGCGTCCAGTCCGGCGCTGTGAGTTCGGGCTGCGCCCCCTCCCCGCCGAGCAAAGCTCGTCGGGGCCCCCACCCCGCTCGCCGGGTCCCGTGCGCCGCCGAGCGCGGCGTTTGCCGCTTCCTCGGCGGCGCCCCGGCGCGCTCGCTTTCGCTCGGGTGTGAGCCTACATGCCGACGAGCGCGCGGAACCCTGCCTCGCCCATCGCCCGCAGCGCCGCCAGGCGGTCGCGGTAGCGCGTCCAGTCCTTCCACGCGAGGCGGTCCGCGGGGAGCGCGGCGAGGTGGAACGCGTGGATGCGCGACGCGGTGTAGCGGAGCGCCACGTACCGCGCGTACGCGAAGAGCGCCCCCGCGGTCGCCGCGTCCAGCGAGGTCCGCTCCCGGTAGCCGGCGAGGAGCGCGCGCGCGAGCGCCGGCTCGAATCGGTCGCCGTAGCACCAGGCGTTCACCATCACCGCGAGGTCGTAGGCGAAGGCGTCGACGCAGCTCATCTCCCAATCGAGCACCGCCGAGACGCGCTCCCCGACCCAGAGCACGTTGTCGAGGAAGAGGTCGCCGTGGACGAGCCCGCGCGGCGCGGCCGGCAGGCTGACGGACTGCGCCAGCTCGTCGCGGAGCATGGGGAGGCACGGCGCCACCAGCGGATCGCCGCCGCCGTCGGGCTCGAGCTCGCTCACCCACTCCGAGACGCGCGACCATCGGTACGGGTTCGGCCGCGCGCGCTCGAACCGTGGCGCGATCGCGTGCAGCCGCCCGAGCTCCGCGCCGATGCGGCGGCAGCGCTCGGGCGTCACGTCGGTGCGCTCGAGCTCCTGCCCCTCCGCGAAGGCGAAGAGCATGGCGGGGCGGCCCGCGACCTCGATCTGCGCGGCGCCGCCCGAGGCGAGCACGAGGGGCGCGGCCGGGAACCCCTCGCGCGCGAGGAAGCGCAGCACGTCCGCCTCGAAGGCGACGTCCTCGGCGGTCTTGCCCTCGTTGAGCCGCAGGAACCAGCGCTTCCCGCCGGACCAGAGGTGGTAGTTCGTGTTGACGCTGCCCTTCGGCTCCGGGAGCGTGCGCTCCGAGGGAGGCAGGCCGTAGCGGCGGAGGACGTCGGCGAGCTGCTGGTCGGAGAGGGGCGTGTAGAGGGCCATCGGCGGCGCGAGGAGCATGCCCGCTCGCCGCCCGGCGCGTCAACGACCGTCGGCGTCGAGCGGCGGCGCTCCCGCGAGCGCATCGGCGAGCGCGATCCGCTCCTCGTCGATCGCGGCGCGGAGGACGACCGCGCCAACGCCCACGCCGGCGGCGAGCGCTCGCGTCCGGGTCACGACGCGGAGCTTGACCCGCCGGGGAGCCGCCCGCGCGCCGGGCAGACGGCGCGGCGGCGATCGCATGGTGCGCCAGGCGACCTGGGTTAGATCTCCGCGCGCGCGCCCGCGCCGGGCCGCAAGCAGGTACACTCCGAACGTGAGCCGCGACAAGGACCACATCGCCCTCTCCGACGAGCACAACTCGCGCGGGATCGAGCTCGCCGACCGAGGCTGGCTCGACGAGGCCATCCGGGAGTTCAAGAAGGCGATCGAGCTCGATCCGCAGTCGGCGCACGCGCACGACAACCTCGCGACGGTCTACTCGGAGAAGAAGCTGTACCGGGAGGCGCTCCAGGAATACCTGACCGCGCTCTCGCTCGAGCCCGACAGCGCCACCGCGCACTACAACCTCGCCTGCTTCCTCGCCACGCACGGCCCGGACATGGCGATCGCCGAGTACAAGGACGCGATCCAGCTCGACCCGGAGTACCCGGACGCGCACCTGAACCTCGGGCTCACCTATGCCGACCAGGGCAAGAACGACGAGGCGCTGAAGGAGCTCGAGGTCGCCATCTCCCTCGATCCGAAGGATCCCTTCCCTCGCCACGAGCTGGCGGCCCTGCTCATGGACGAGGGCGACTACCGCGCCGCGATCACGCAGCTCAAGGAGGTGGTGCGGCTCGAGCCCGACGGCTTCGAGGCGCACCTCGACCTTGGCATCTGCTACGCGCAGAAGGGGTTCTATGCGGAGGCCGAGCGCGCCTACGCCCGCGCGAAGGAGCTCTCCTCCGACGACCTCCTCCTCAACTACAACATCGCCGCGCTCTACGCGCTGTGGGGCAAGCCCGTCCCCTCGCTGGAGGCCCTCCGCCGCGCCCTCGCGTCCGACCCGGTCAAGGTGCGCGGCTGGCTCGCGAGCGACCCGATGTTCGACGCGCTGAAGGGGAAGGCCGAGTTCGAGGAGCTGTTGCACGGGTAGCTCGAGCGCGACCGGGACCGCGAGTCGCAGTTCGTCGTTCACGATCCGCATGGGTTGCGCTAAGGTCGAGCCCTATGCCCGAGCTGGCCTTCTTCCGCCACGGCGAGGAGCTCCTGCGGGTGGCGCTCGCCGATCGCATCACCGTGGGCCGCGCGCCCGAGTGCGACGTCTCCTTGCCCGACGCCGCGCTCTCGCGGCTGCAAGCGGAGGTGGCGCGCCGGGGGAACGCCTTCGTGCTGCTAGACCGCTCCGGTCGCGGGACGCGCGTCGGCGCCGAGGTCGTGAGCGAGGCGCCGCTCGCCGACGGCACCGAGATCGTGCTCGGCGCCTGGCGCGCCCTGTTCCGCGCGAGGAGCGCCGTGGCGGACGCCGCGACGCGCGTCGCGGGCGGCACGGCGGTGCGGCCTGGCGAGGCGCCGCGCGGCGGCGCGGCGCGGCTCAGGATCACCGAGCGCGGGCGAGAGCGCGCCGTCGCGCTCGGCGCGGACGTCGTCACGGTCGGCAAGGACCCCGCGAACGACCTCGTGCTCGACGATCCGTTCGTGTCGGCCCGGCACCTGCGCCTCGAGCGCCGCAACGGGCGCTGGCACGTGCGCGATCTGGGCTCGACGAACGGCACGCTGCTGGCCGGCGTCCGCATCACCGACTCGGAGCTGCCCGCGGGAGCGCCGCTCGCCGTCGGCGACATCGAGCTCGTGCTGGAGGCGGAGGCGACCGCCACCGCCTCCGCGCAGGGCGCCAGCGCGCCCGCGTTCGAGGGGATGATCTCGGCCGAGCCCGCGATGCGGCAGCTCTTCGATCTCGTCGAGCGGGTCGCGCCGGCCGACGCCGCGGTCACCATCCTCGGCGAGACCGGCACGGGCAAGGAGCTCGTCGCGCGCGCCCTCCACCGGCTCTCGGGGCGGAGCGACCGGGCCTTCGTCCCGGTGAACTGCTCGGCGATCGCCGAGTCGCTCATCGAGAGCGAGCTCTTCGGCCACGAGAGGGGCGCCTTCTCCGGCGCGGAGCGGCTGCGAAAGGGCGCCTTCGAGGAGGCCGACGGCGGCACCCTCTTCCTGGACGAGATCGGAGAGCTGCCGCTCGATCTCCAGCCGAAGCTGTTGCGCGCCCTCGAGCTCGGCGAGGTGAAGCGCGTCGGCGCGTCGCGGCCGCTCATCGTGAACGTCCGCGTCGTCGCGGCCACGCACCGGGACCTCGGCGCGCAGGTCCGGGCCGGGAAGTTCCGCGAGGACCTCTACTACCGGCTCTGCGTGGTCCCCCTCACCATCCCACCGCTGCGGGCGCGGCGCGGCGACGTGCGCCGGCTCGCGGAGCACTTCCTCGGGCGCGGCGCGCCTCGGGGCCTCGCGCTGCGCTTCTCGGACGAGGCGCTCGCGAAGCTCGAAGGTTACGACTGGCCGGGCAACGTCCGCCAGCTCAGGAACGTGGTGCAGCGCGCGCTCCTCTTCCGAGGCGAGGGGCTCGTCGTCGCCGCGTCCAGCGTGACCTTCGAGGACGCGCGGCGCGCGGAGGCGCGCGGCGGTGACGACGACACCCTCTACGTGCGTGGCCTCACCCTGGAGGACCTCGAGCGCGAGGCCATCCGGCTGTCGCTGCGCCGGCACCGCGGGAGGCGGACGGCCGTCGTGAAGGAGCTCGCCATCGCGAAGAGCACGGTCATGAAGCGGATCGGCCAGTGGGGGCTGCAGAACGAGGGGCGCGACCTCGCGGCCCCCGCCGACGACGAGTGACGCTCCGTCGCGCTCGCCACGCCAGGCAGCGTCAGTGGATGTCGTGCGCGAACGGCACGACGCGCATCGGCCCTGCCGCATCGCGCGGCAGCTCCACCGCCGACTCGCCGCCGCGCGGGTCGAGGACGTCCAGGTGCCGGGCGATCGCCCGCTCGATGTCGCGATCGCTCGCGAGGACGGCCTTCACGGCGAGCCCGGTCGCGAAGACGACGTCGTCGAGCGCCGCCAGGTTCTGCGGCTCGCTCGTCGCGACGACGAGCGGCCCGCGGCGCGACTGCGAGGCGAGGGCGACGGGGAAGATCTTGCGGGACCGGATGAGCTTCTCGGGGACGAGCCGGACGATGGCGGGCGCGACGTAGCGGTCCGTCATCTCGAGGTACGGGACCTCCAGCTGCCGCGCGACCTCGGAGAGCACGACCTGCTCCGGGACGAACCCCATCCCCACGATCGCCTCGCCGAGCCGCCCGCCCCAGCGCTTCTGGTGCGCGAGCGCGCTCTGGAGCTGCCAGCTGTCGATGCGGCCCTGCCGGATGAGCAGCTGCCCGATCGGGAGACGCGAGGTCACGGTACACCCCCTGCGCCCTTCGTCGAGCGCGCCGGGGACCGGTCTTGCGCGGAGCATGCCAGTCGCTCGGATCGTGGCGCGACGGGCGGTTACGGCCGCGAGCCGGCGGATCCGACCCGCGAGCGTGACCCAGCGGCACAGGCGGCGTGCCGCGCGGGACGCTCAGCGCTTCCTGGGCTTCTTCTTCGCGGGCGGCGGCGAGAGCTCCGCGAGGCGGGCCTTCGCGCGCTGCGCCGCCGTGGAGCGGGGATAACGCTTCCCCACCTCCTCGAAGAGCCCCTTCGCGTCGTCCTTGAGATCGAGCGCCAGCATCGACTCGCCGGTCCTGAGCAGCGCGTCGGGTGCCTTGTCGGAGCGCGGGAAGCTCTGCGCGACCTTGCCGTACTCGAGGATCGCCTCGCGGTAGCGCCGATCGCCGTACCAGAGCTCGCCGAGGCGGAAGTGCGCGTCGGCCGCGCGCGCGTCGCCCGGCCACTTCTTCACGAACTCCTCGTACAGCTCGCGCGCGACGGCGCGCTCGCCCTTCCCTTCCTGCGCCTGCGCGAGCGCCAGGAACTCGCCCTTGTCGGCGGGCCGCTTGAGCTGCTCGGCCTTCCTCCTCGCCTCGAACTCGTCGAGCGCGCCCGCGCCCTTCAGCGCGGCGAAGCGCGCGTCCGTGTCGCTCTTCTGCTGCGCGAGCGCCTTGTCGATGGCGTCGAGCCGGTGCGCCAGCTCCTCGAGGACGCCGCCGAGGCGCCGCACCTCCTCATTGAGCCGGTCCTGGCTCACCGCGAGGTCGGCGCCGGTCCGGTGCGCGGCCGTGTTGAGCTCGTCGAGCTTCTTCTGCACCTCGGCGATCTTGACGTCCACCGCCGCGACGCGCTCGCGGACGACGGCGCGCTGCTCGTCGAGCTGCTTCGCCGAGAGCTCGCTCTCGCCCTCGAGGCGCCTGATGCGCGCCTCCATCTGATCCCCGCGCTTGATCGGGACCCAGCACGCGGTGAGCGCGAGGAGCGCGAGGAGCGTCGCGCGGATCACGAGCGATCCGCCCCCTCCGCCTTCACCACGCCGCGGCGGTTCTTCGACCAGCAGTCCTCGCTGGCCTCGCTGCAGACCGGCCGCTCCTTCCCGTAGCTCGTCGCCTTGACCGCCTTCGCGTCGACGCCCAGGTTGAGGAGGTACTTGCGGACGGACTCTGCGCGGCGCTCGCCGAGGTGGAGGTTGTACTCGGTCGTGCCGCGCTGGTCGCAGTGGCCCTCGACCGTGATCCGCGCGCCCTTCGCCGCCTTGAGGCAGCCCGCCACCTTCTCGAGGGTGGTGCGCGCGGGCGCATCGAGGTCGGCCTTGTCGAAGCCGAAGTGCACCGCGTTGTCCTCGCCGCCACAGGCGGCGGCCGCCGCGCTCGCGTCGGCGGACGCCTGCCGCGTCACGCAGCGGCCGGACTCGCAGCCCCGACCGGGCCCACACTGTGCGTCGCTCTCGCACTCGGCCTGCGCGGCCGCCGCGGTGCAGCGCCCCTCTCGGCACGTCTTGCCGGCCCCGCAGTCGGCATCCTGCGAGCACTCCGGACGGGGGGTGCACTTGTTCTGCCGGCAGACGAAGCCCGCCTGGCAATCATTGTCCGCACCGCACTCCTGGCAACGGCCCTGGACACAGATCTTCCCGTAGCCCTGCTGTTCCTTGCAGTCGTCGCTCGACTTGCACTCGCCGGTCTTCGGCTTCGAGGGACAACCCGCCAGGAACAGCGCCGTCACCGAAAGCGAAAGCACAAGGCCACGACGCATCTTCGTCTCCTCCAGTCGAGCCACTGTTGTCGGGATGCTGGTATGTCGCTCCGTTCGGAACGCGTGTCAAAGGAAAACCTTCCCATGTAGAGTTTGCGCGCATGGCCGCCACCATTCTCATCGTCGACGACGAGCGAAACATCCAGCTCACGCTCGCCCGCGCCCTCACCGTCGAGGGCTACGCGGCGGAGACGGCCGGCGGCGGACAGGAGGCGCTCGAGAAGATCTCGGCCCTCCCCGTCGACCTCGTCGTGATGGACGTGAAGATGCCAGACCTGGACGGCCTCACCGTCCTCGAGCGCGCCCGCGCCGTGCGCCCGGACCTGCCCGTCATCGTCATGAGCGGGCACGGCTCGATCGAGACGGTCCGGCAGGCGTTCAAGCTCGGCGCGTTCGACTACCTCGAGAAGCCCATCACCGAGCGCGACAAGCTCCTCGTCACCGTCCGCAACGCGCTCGCCATGCACCACCTCGCCGAGGAGAACGCGGCGCTGCGCCGCGAGGCGGGACGCTTCGAGATGATCGGGAGCGGCCCCGCCATGCAGCGGCTGTTCCACCTCGTGCAGCGCGCTGCGGCGAGCGAGGGCCGCGTGCTCGTGACGGGCGAGAACGGCACGGGCAAGGAGCTCATCGCGCGCGCGCTCCACGACGGCTCGCGACGCAGGGCCGCTCCCTTCGTGAAGCTGAACTGCGCGGCCGTGCCGGCGGAGCTCATCGAGAGCGAGCTGTTCGGGCACGAGAAGGGCGCCTTCACCGGGGCGGTGGCGGCCCGGCGCGGCAAGTTCGAGCTCGCCGACGGTGGGACGCTCTTCCTCGACGAGGTGGGAGACATGCCCGCCGCGATGCAGGCCAAGGTGCTGCGCGTCCTCCAGGAGGGCGAG
>DASWDS010000223.1:0-3844 GCA_036395165.1 Anaeromyxobacteraceae bacterium
CGTCGTCGCCCGGCATGTGGGTGAACGAGCCCGGGGTCAGGAGCCACGCGGCCGCGACGGCGACCGCGACGACGAGACCGGCCGCGACCGGCGCGCCGCTCCTCCGCGCGGCGGACGAGCGCTCGGCGAGCAGGGCCAGGAACCCTGTCGTCGTCTGCGACCGGTCGTCGGGGATCACGGACGTGGAGCGTTGCACCCGGTCGCCCTGAACGCAACCGGAGAAGGGGAGCCTCCTCGGGCGCGGGCACCCGTCCCGGGGAGCGCGTCACCCCCCGTCGTCGGCGTCCACGGCGCGCGGCGCGCGGGCGGAGGCGCGGTCGGCGCGCTCCTCCTCGGCCTTCGCCTTCCGCTCCGCGTCGAACACGTCGTACGCGCGCACCACCTCCTGGACGAGCGGGTGACGCACGACATCGACCTCGCTGAACGAGCAGAACGCGATGCCCTCGATCCCGCGCAACACCTTCTGCACCTCGAGGAGGCCGCTCGCACGGCCGGACGGGAGATCGACCTGCGTCACGTCGCCGGTGATCACCGCCTTCGACCCGTAGCCGAGGCGGGTGAGGAACATCTTCATCTGCTCGGAGGTCGTGTTCTGCGCCTCGTCGAGGATGACGAAGGAGTCGTTCAGCGTCCGGCCACGCATGAAGGCGAGCGGCGCCACCTCGACCGTCCCGCGCTCGATGAAGGCGGATGCCTTCTCGTAGTCGACCATGTCGAAGAGCGCGTCGTACAGCGGGCGCAGGTACGGGTTCACCTTCTCCGCGATGTCGCCCGGGAGGAAGCCGAGCTTCTCGCCCGCCTCCACCGCCGGCCGGCACAGCACGATGCGCTTCACCTTGCGATCGACGAGCGCGGCGACGGCCATGGCCATCGCGAGGTAGGTCTTTCCCGTCCCCGCCGGCCCGATCCCGAAGACGATGTCGTTGTCGCGGATCGCCTGGATGTACCGCTTCTGGCCGAGCCCCTTGGGCGTGATGACGCGGTGGCGCGCCGAGACGTAGACGGTGTCGCCGAAGATCTCCTTCAGCGGGACGTTCTGCCCGGCGAGCTTCGTCGCCTGGTCCACGTCCTCCAGGTAGAGCGGGTAACCGGTCGTGACGAGATCGTAGAGCTCGCGGACGAGCACCTCGGCCTGCTTCACCCGCTCCTCGTCGGCGCCCGCGATGACGATCTGGCCGCCGCGCGAGCCCACCTGCACGCCCAGCCGGCGCTCGATGAGCTTCAGGTGCTCGTTGTGCGCCCCGCAGAGCGCCCGGACCTTGTCGTTGTCTTCGAAGTCGATGCGGGCCGAGATCAGCGACGGCGCGGCGTGGGTCAAAAGCTCCTCCAGGCACGGGCGCGGCTGCCCCGCGGCGGGCGAGACCATAACCCGCGCCCGACGCCGCGCCACCCTTCCCTGCGGCCGCTCCGAGCGGCCGCGATCACGGGAGGGGCGGCAGGAGCACGTAGCCGCCCTCCGCCCTCCGCCTGTAATGGTAATCCTCCGGGTACGGATAGCGGAGGTCGCGGGCGTCCACCAGCCCGGCCTCGACGAGCGCCGCGAGGCGATCGGGGTACTCGCCGTGCTCGAGCCGCCACACCTCCAGCGCTCCGCCGAGGCGCGAGAGCTGGTACCGGGCGAGGAAGCGATGGGCGGCGCGGTCCTGCAGGTCGTCGCCGCCGCGCGCGTCGGGGCGCAGCCCGTGCTCGCTGGCGGCCCAGCCGAGCCAGGCCAGGACGGCGGCGAGCGCGAGCGTCACGAGGGCGCGCACCGCGCCCCGGCGGAGCCGCTCCTGCCAGCTCCAGGCGTAGGCGCCCACGCCGGCCGCCGCGGACAGCCGCGGCGCCGCGACCGGCTGGAGGATCTGGAGGTTCACGAGGGTCAGCAGCGCCTTGCACGTCTCGAACTCGCCGAGCCGCGACAGGTCCACGATCTTCTCGACGGTGCGGCCGGCCTCCGCCAGCGCGAAGACGCGCCGCTCGTTCGGGCCGAGGCCCGACAGCTCCCCGTCGCTCGTCGGCAGCCCTCCCGCGAGCGCGTCGAGGGCGGCGTCCACGTCCCGCGAGCGCTCGCCCTCGGGGAGCCGCCCGACGCGGAGGAAGGTCATCCCGGGGCTGATCCGCCGCCGCACCATCGGCCACTCGTCGACCTGCCGGAAGCCCTCCATCAGCACCGACTCGGCGCGCAGCGGCGTGACGGTGCTCGGATCCCATTCGACCGCGCCCGGCTCGAATTCGTAGGTGCCGCTCTTCCAGCGGAAGAGCCGGTACACGGTCTCGGTCGTCTGGAGGGCCGTGAGCTCCTTCAGGTCCTGCTTCGACACGAGCTGCATCTCGACGAGGACGTCCCCGAGCCGGCGCAGCGTCCGCGCCTGCGCGGCCAGCGCCGCGTCCAGGTCCCCGCGCGTGATGAGGCCGGCGCGCACGAGCATGGCCCCGAGCCGCTCCTTCTGCTTGCGGCCGGCGTACTCGGCCGAGACGACGCAGCCGTCCGCCATCAGGATGTGGATCTCGTCGTCGCGGCTCGTGAGGTGCAGCACGCCGCTCTTCGCCTGCTGCCCGATGAGCTGGAGGATCTCCGCGATCCCGAAGTCCTTGAGGGTGCCGGTGAGCGCCATGGCCGGTTCGTCAGCTCCGCGTCCGCTTGAAGACGTCGCGCGCCGCGAGCGCCCACACGAGGAGCGCGAGCGACGCCGCGACGGCGAGCTTCCCGAGGGCGACCCACGCCGCCGGGTGCGGCGGCGGGACGACCCCGCGCCAGAGGACGGCCACCGCGCCCAGGAAGGCGAGCGCGAGCAGCACCAGCGCGCCGCGAGCGGGCTGGCCGCGCCAGACGTGCCCCGCGCCGGCGAGGGCGAGCGCGCGCGCCACGAGGCGCCGCGTCCGCGCGTGCCGGCGCGCCTGCGCCTCCTTGCGCAGGCGATCGCGCGGCTCGACCACGCCCTTCCTCACGAACACGTTCACGCATTGCCCGCAGAGCGGACCGGCGCCGCTGTCGCAGCGGGCGCAGGCGGCGCGCCCGCAGCGCTCGCACGCCGCGCTGGGCGCCGCGCGGCGCCGGACGAGCCCGATGAGCCACAGCGCGGCCGCCGCGCCGAGCGGCGCCCATGGCCACAGCGGCGGCGGGAGCGGGCCGGCCAGCCGCGCCAGCACGGCGTCCCCCACGGCGCGCGGCACGTCGTCCGCGGCGAGCGCGCGGATCTCCGCCGCCGCGACCGGCACGTCCACGAGCCAGCGGTTGGCGCCGAAGTCCTCGTCCGACCCGTAGCGCTCGAGCAGCGCCGCGCCCTCGAGCGCCGCCTTCTTGCGCGCCTCCTGCGCCTGGTCGAGCGCGGACTGCCGCACGAAGATCTTCGACAGATCGTAGTGCGCGGCGGCGAGCGAGGTGAGGTCGCCGGTGGCGGAGGCGCGGTCGATCGCGGCCAGGTACGCGGCCTTGGCGCGCTCGGCGTCGCCCTCGAGCAGGTATATGTTCCCGGCGTTCACGAGGACGTCCGGCCGCTCCGCGCCGGCGGCCTCGTAGAGGCGCAGCGCGCGATCGAGATCGCCGCGCCGCTTGTGGTGGCGCCCGAGCGCGAGCAGCGCCGGCGGCGGCAGCTCGCCGCGGTCGGCGCGCGCCGCGAGCCGGGCGGCGACGCGCCCGTCGTCGGCGCCGTGCTCGAGCAGGTACACGTCCTCCGCGAGCGTGCCCGTCCAGGCGGTGATCCGGGCCGCCTGGTGGGCGGCCCACGGCAGGAGCGCGACGGCGACGAGGGCCGCCGTCGCGACGATCCGCTCCGCCGTGGCGAGGTAGAGCGCGGCCGCGAGCGCGAGCGCCGCGACGGCCGCGGCCGGCCCGAGCCGGAACGCGAGCGGCAGCGCGAGC
>DASWDS010000224.1:0-2892 GCA_036395165.1 Anaeromyxobacteraceae bacterium
AAGAAGCCGGGCCAGGCCGTCTACGTGACGAAGGAGAAGTAGCGCAGATGCAGGGCACGGAGGCTCTCCCGAGGGCCTCCGTGCCGCCTCCGTACCGTCCTGTGCCGGCTCGATCGCTGCGACTCCAAGTCAGCGGCGTGAGCGCCAGCATTCACTGGAAGTCACTACACCCCATCCTGGCGTTCGGTGAACCCATCCGAGCCCGGAGTGGTCGAGCGATGGGAATCATGGGCCTTCCAAGCTGATCGCTGCTCTCAGGGCCAGCCCGCGTCCGCCGCCAGCGCGCTCCCGGGTTCGGGGCTGAGGGGCAGCCCCGCGTCGCGCCATGGCCGGAGGCCGCCCTCGAGCGCCACCGCCCGCGTGTACCCCATCGTCCGCAGCGTCGCCGCCGCCAGCGTCGAGATCTTGCCGTACTCGCAGTAGACGACGAGCCGCGCCGTCGGGTCCGGGACGACCTCGTCGATGCGGAGCTCGAGCTGCCCCCGCGCGAGGTGGACGGCGCCCGGGAGGTGGCCCGCCTCGTAGGCGTCGCGCTCGCGGACGTCGAGCAGCATGAGCTCGCCTCCATCCTGCCCGATCCGGCGCTTCAGCTCGTGGGACGACATGAAGGGGACGATGCGCGTCGCCTCCTCGATCATCTGCGCGACGGGCTTGCCGCCGGTGCGGTTCGTCCGGAGCGCCTCGGTGAGGTGGGCCGGCATCGCCAGGCTGAGCGATCTCATCTGCGCCACGAACGCTTCGGGATCCCTGAGCTGCAGGCGCGGGTTGGTCGCGCGCTCCGCGCCGACGGTGGTCGAGGAGCGGTCCTTGTAGTCGTGGGCCGGGAATATCCGAAGACCGTCGTCGAGCGCGAGCAGCCGCTCGAACAGGCTGCGGTGCAGCGCGGCCGGATCGCCGCCGGGCAGATCGGTCCTCCCGGTCGCGCCGATGAGCAGCGTGTCCCCGGTGAGGACACGATCGCCCGCCACGAGCGACATGGAGTCGCTCGTGTGCCCGGGCGTGTGCATCACCTCGAGGCGGAGATCGCCGACGAGGAGCTCCTCTCCGTCCTCGACGCGGAGATCGACGTGCGTCACGTCGGTGGCGCGGTGCATCACCGTGGGGAGGGACAGCCGGCGCGCCAGCGCGTGGGCCGCCGTGAAGTGGTCGGCGTGCGTGTGCGTGTCGATCACGTACTCGAGCCGCAGCCCGGCGCTGCTCGCCTCGCCGAGATACCGGTCGAGGAGCGAGATCTCGGGGTCCACCAGCGCCGCGAGGTGGGAGCGCTCGCATGCGACGAGGTACGAGAGGCAGCCGCCTGCGCGGAACTGGTGGAAGATCATGGCGGCTACAGGTGCTTCTTCGCGAAGTACCAGTCCTTCACGTCGAGCTGCTTCGAGCCCGCCCGCTCCGCGGCGGCGTCGTAGGTGACGGGCGCGGGCACGATGACGTCCTCGCCGGGCTTCCAGTTTGCGGGACAGGCGACCGCGTTCGCGTCCACCGTCTGCAGCGCGTCCATGACGCGCAGGATCTCGTCGAAGTTCCGGCCGACGTTGAGCGGGTAGTAGATCATCGCGCGCACGGTCCGCTTCGGGTCGATGAAGAAGACGCAGCGCACGGGCGCGGTCACCGCGGCCGGCTCGTGGATCATGCCATACAGGCGCGAGATCCGCTGATCGAGGTCGGCGATGACCGGGAACCGGATCTGGAGCCCGAACTTCTCCTCGATGTTCCTCACCCACGCGATGTGGCTGTAGACGGAGTCGATCGAGTTGCCGAGGAGCGCGACGTTCCGCTTCTCGAACTCGGGATATCGGCGCGCGAACTCCACGAACTCGGTGGTGCACACCGGCGTGAAGTCGGCGGGGTGGGAGAAGAGGATCACCCATCTGCCCTTCTGCCAGTCGGAGAGCTTGATGGGGCCGTGCGTCGTGTTGGCCTCGAAGTCGGGGGCCGGGCCGTTGAGCTCGATCCGCGGCGGTGGCTCGGGGAGCGCGGCGCCAGGCATCTGGGATGCCGAGGTGGCTGTGGCCATGTGCGTACCTCCTTTGCTGGGAAGACCGATCAGGTGGGCAGAAGGCGGCGGCCTCGCCAATCCCCTATGGAGCCTCTGCGGCCGGGCGATCCCGCGGCCCGCAGCCGCCGGATCGCTCCGACGGCGGGCGCCCGGCCCGGCGCCAGGGCGCTACCGTCTCGACAGGAGAGCGACGCCCTCGACGTGGTGCGTCTGCGGGAACATGTCGACGGCCTGGACCGCCTCGACGCGGAACCCCGCCTCGACGCACGCCGCGAGATCGCGGGCGAGCGTGGCCGGGTCGCAGGAGACGTAGACGGCGCGAGGGACGCCCAGGTCGCGTAGCGCGGGTCCGATGCCGCGGGCCCCCTCGCGCGGCGGGTCGAGGAGCGCCGCCCCGAAGCGGCGCGCCTGCGGCCCCGTCTCGCGCGCGAAGGCCCGCGCCAGCGCGAGGGCGTCGCCGGCGAAGAAGCGGATGCGGTCGCGCAGCGCCGCCGCCTCCTCGGCGTCCTTGCGCGCCAGCTCGAGCGACGGGCCCTGCACCTCGACCGCGTGCACGCTGCGGGCGCGCGCGGCGAGCGGGAGCGTGAAGTTGCCGGCGCCGCAGAAGAGCTCGAGCACGTCCTCGCCGTCGGGCCGGAGCAGCCCGAGCGCCGTCTCGACGAGCAGCGCGTTCGCGCCTCGGTTCGCCTGCTGGAACACGTCGGGGCGCGAGCGCTGGAGCCCCGCCGCCGGATCGCCCGGGTGCCGCTCGTGGCGCAGCACCGGCGCGCCGGCGAGGACCGGGGCGGCGCCCTCCGCCGAGAGCACGACGCCCGCCAGCGGCTGGAGCGCCGCGAGGAGCGCCTCGGCGCGGTCGCGCGAGACAGCCCCGAGCGACGGCATCGTGAGATGGGCCG
>DASWDS010000225.1:0-6711 GCA_036395165.1 Anaeromyxobacteraceae bacterium
CGTGGCCGCGGACAGGCACTGGCTCACCGACGTCGCGAGCGGCGCTCTCCTCGGCACGGCGGTGGGGGTGGCCATGCCGCTCCTCCTGCACCGGCGCGCAGGCGACGAGGGCGCCGTGAAGCTCGCGGTGACGCCCCTGCCGCTCGGCATCGCCGGGACGTTCTAACCGCCGGTCACTCGCCGCTCGCGGGCGGTGGCATCCGCCGGCGCACCAGCTCGCGGAGCCGCTCGAGCTCGAAGGGCTTGTCGAGCACGGCCTCGCGGTGCGCCTCGACGAACGCGCGCGAGGCGGGGGTGAAGGCGCCGCCGGTCACGAAGACCGTCCGCGCCGCCAGCTCCGGCGCCCGCGCCTCGAGCTCGCGGGCGAGGTCGATGCCGGTCATGTCGGGCATGAGCAGGTCCGTCACGACCAGGTCGAACGCCTCGCCGGCGTCGAGACGGGCGAGCGCCTCGCGCGCGCGCGACACGACCGTCACCTCGTGGTCCCCGGCGAGCGCGCGGCGCACGGCGGCGCCGACGAGCGGCTCGTCGTCCACCACGAGCACGCGCCCGCGCCGGGGCGCCGCCGCCTCGCAGGCCGGCGCCACCGGCTCGACGGCCGGCCCCTCCCACCGCCGCAGCAGGACGCGGAAGCGCGATCCCTTGCCGAGCTCGCTCTCCACCTCGATGGTCCCGCCGAGCGCCGCCACGAGGTTGTGGCAGATCGAGAGCCCGAGGCCGGTCCCCACGCCGAGCGGCTTCGTCGTGAAGAACGGGTCGAAGATCCGCGCGCGGTGATCGGGGGCGATGCCGCTGCCGGTATCGGTCACCTCGACCGCGATCCGCCCGTCGTGCCAGTGGCGCGTCGCGAGCCGGATCTCGTTCTTCTCGGCCGCGCCCTCCCGGATGGACTGGGCGGCGTTCACGATGAGGTTCAGGAACACCTGCCCGAGCCGCGCCTCGTTCCCGTGCACGGCCGGGACCGGCAGGAGCTCGCGGACGAGGCGGGCGCGGTGACGGATCTCGTTCCAGGCCATGCTCACGCACGACTCGAGGACCGGTGCGAGCTCGACGGCGCCGGACCGCGTCTCGTCGCCGCGCGAGAAGGTCCGCAGGTCGCGGATGATGTCGCGCATCCGCTCGGCGCCGCCGCGCGCCTCCTCGAGCGCCTGGAGCATGTCGGCGCGGGCCGCGGCGTCCTCCGGCCGCGCGGTCGCCTCGGCGAGCCCCTCCGTCACCCAGGAGACGTTCGCGATGACGTAGGAGAGCGGGTTGTTGAGCTCGTGGGCGACGCCGGCCGCGAGCGTGCCCACGGACGCCATCCGGTCCGCCAGCGCGAGGCGCGACTGCATCGCGCGCTGCTCCGTGACGTCGCGCATGACCCCGAGGTGGAGCCCGGGGAGGATGCCGGCCACCGCGGAGAACTCGACCTGGCGCGGCGGCAGCCCCGGCGGCGCGACGTCCACCTCGCCGCTCACGTGGCCGCGCCTGCGCAGCTCCTGCGCCCACGCCACGGTCTTCGCCCTCGACCGCGGTCCGAGGACCTGCCCCACTGGGCGGCCGAGGAGCTCCGCGCGCCCGCGCCCGAAGAGCCGGCAGGCGGCCGGGTTCACCTCGACGAGGTGGCCCGCCTCGTCGAACGTGCAGAGCGCGTCGAGCGCGTTCTCGAAGATGGCGCGGAGCTGGCGCTCGCGGGAGAGCAGGGTCGCCTCCGCCGCGTGGCGCGCCACCATCGCCGCGATGACGTTGGCCACCGTCTCGAGGAAGTGGATCTCGTCCTCGGTGAAGGCGCGGTGGCGGCGAGCGTGGGCGCCGAGGACGCCGAACGGGCGGTCGCGTCCGCGCACGACGACGACCGCGCTGCTCACGATGCCCATGTCCCGGAGGACCGGCGAGTCGAAGCGCGGGTCGGTCGCGAGCTCGCTCACCACCACCGGCGTCTGCTGGTCGAGCACGAGCCCGGCGAGCGATCCCCGCCGCCCGACCCTGCGATCCGGGAGGACCGCGCCCTCGAGGTTCCCCGCGCGGATCGTGAGCTCGTCGCCCGCTGGCGAGGCCTCGAGGACCTGGACCAGGTCGAGCCCGAGCGTGCTCGCGACGAGGCGCGCCGCGAGCGTGAGGAGCGGCTGCGGGTCCTCCGCGTTCATCGCGATCTCGCCCAGCTCCGCCACCGTCTCCTGCTGCCGCGCCCGCTCGCGCAGCTCGACCTCGGCGCGCCGCCGGACGGTCACGTCGCGCAGGAACATCGTCCGCCCCACGACGGCGCCGTTCGCGCCGCGCCGCGGCGCGCCGTAGCGCTCCAGGACGCGTCCGTCGAGGAGCGCGAACTCGTCGAAGCTGACGCCGTCGGGCAGCGCCTGCTGCAGCGCCAGGCCGGAGAGGAACGAGGTCCGGTCGGCGACCTTGGCCGCGGTCGCCTCGAGCAGGGCCTCGCCCACCGACTCCGGCGGCGCGCAGGTGACGCGGTCGACCACCGCTGGATCGCAGCCGAACAGCTCGAGGACTCGGCCGTCGACGGCGGTGACGTCGCCGTCCGGACCGAGCTCGAGGTGGCCGTCGCTGCTGATGGCCGCGGCGCCGTCCACGTGCTGCGCGCGCTCCGCCACGCGCCGGTCGTGGATGTCCCGGATCATGATGAGGAAGCCGTCCATCCGGCCGCCCTCGAAGAAGGGGCGGCCCGCGGCCTCCACCCAGCGCAGCGCGCCGTCGGCGCAGCGCAGCCGGAACTCCACGAGCTGCGAGCGGCCCGTCGCGACGCCGGCGAGCGCCGCCGCGACGGCGGGCTCGTCCTCCGCGCACACGTAGTCGAGCGCGTGCGTGCCGCGGATGGCGTCGGGGTCGTACCCGAAGAGCGCGGTCACGGACCTCGACGCGAAGCGCAGCCGTGCCTCGCCGTCGTACACCGCGATGTAGTCCGTGGACTGGTCCACGATGAGCCGGAAGAGCGCCGCGTCCTCGGACGGAAGGTCCGAGCGATGCGTCGCCGCTCGTGCGCGGCTCGCGTCGCCCGCGGTGCGCTGGAGGTCCCCCGTCATGCTCGCGCTGGCTCTCCATGCACGGATCGCGCGCGGCCCATGGGCGGCCCTCCTCGAGGCGCCACCGGGATGCCGAGCCGTTTCGCGAGGTTGCCGGTCTCGACCGGCGGGGGCGGCGGGCGCGACCTGGGTCCTGCGGGCGCCTGGGTGGTGATTCACCCGTCCACGGGCGCGCGTTCCTCGAGGATCTCGAGGATGCGCTCGGGGGGGCGGCCCACGACCGCTCGATTCCCGGCGACCAGGATCGGCCGCTGGAGGATGCGCGGGTGCTGCGCGAGCGCGCGGACCATCTCTTCGCGCGGCGTGCGCTCCGAGAGGCGCAGCGCCTGGTACTCGTCCTCGCTCGGGCGCGCCACCGCCTGCGGCGGCAGCTTCAGCTTCCCGAGCAGCTCCTCCACCTCGCCCACCGTGGGCGCCTCCTCGAGGTACCGGCGCAGCTCCGGCTCGATGCCGCGCTCCCGGAGCAGCTCGAGCGCGCGGAGGCAGCTGCCGCAGCGAGGGTTGAACCAGAGCGTCACGTGGCGGGAGGCGGGGTGAGACATGAGCCGGAGACCGGAATATAGGTCGAAGCTTGGATCTCGTGCAGCATTTCGAGCTGCTCCGGCGCCTGCTCGACGCCGAGCGCGAGGAGGAGCGGGTCCGCTTCGCGGAGGCGCGCGGGCGGCTCTCGCTCGCCGAGCGCGAGGCGCGCGGCCTCGCCGTGTGCGACGTCGCGGCCGTGGACGAGGCGGGGCTCGCCGGGAGGGCGCTCGTCACCTACGCGCGCGCCGGCGGCGGGCCGCTCGCAGGCGCGCGCATCGGGGTGGGCAGCCTCGTGCGCGTCCAGCTCCGCCGCGAGCAGCGCGACGACGCGCCGGCGGGCGTCGTGGCGCGCCGCACCCGCGACCGCGTCGCGGTCGCGTTCGACGAGCCGCCGCCGGACTGGGCGAGCGACGGCCGGGTCGTCCTCGAGCTCGAGCCGTCGCCCGTGACCTGGGAGCGGCTCGCGTCGGGCTTGCGCCGGATGGCGGAGGCGAAGGAGGGCGTGCGCTGGCACGCCCTGCTCGCGGGGCGGCCGCCGAGGTTCGAGGAGCGCGCCCGCGGCCCGTCGCTCCCCACGCGGCTCAACCCCGAGCAGGAGCGCGCCCTCGACCTCGCCGACCGCGCGGTGGACGTGGCGCTCGTGCACGGGCCGCCCGGCACCGGGAAGACGACCGTCCTCGTGGAGGTCATCCGCCGGGCTGCCGCGCGCGGCGAGACGGTGCTCGCCACCGCGCCCTCGAACCTGGCGGTCGACAATCTCGTCGAGCGGCTGGCCGAGGCGGGCGTCGACGGCGTGCGGGTGGGGCACCCGGCGCGCGTCCTCCCGTCGGTCCTGGCGCACACGCTCGAGGCACGCGTCGCGTCGCACGAGGCGGCGCGCATCGCGCAGGGGCTGGTGGCCGAGGCGCTCGACCTGCGCCGGCAGGCGCGGAAGCGCAAGCAGCGGCGCGGCCCGGGGCGCTTCAGCGAGGCGCGCGTGGCCGAGCGCGACGCGCGGGCGCTCCTCGCGGAGGCGCGCGCGCTCGAGGCGCGGGCGGAGGAGGAGGTGCTCTCCCGGGCCCCGGTCGTCCTCGCCACGCTCACCTCGCTCGACGCGCCCGCGCTGGCGCGCCGCCGCTTCGCGCTGGCGGTGGTGGACGAGGCGACGCAGGCGGTCGAGCCGGCCGCGTACCTGGCGCTCCTGCGCGCCGAGCGCGCCGTGCTCGCGGGCGACCACCTGCAGCTGCCGCCGACGGTGCTCTCGGCGGCGGCGCAGGAGGGCGGTCTCGGCATCTCGCTCTTCGAGCGGCTCGTCGCGGTCCACGGCGACGCGCTGAAGGTGACGCTGGCCGAGCAGCACCGGATGAACGCGCGGATCATGCGCTACCCCTCGGACGCGCTCTACGGCGGCGCGCTGCGGGCGCACCCGGCGGTGGCGGACGCCTCGATCGACGGGGCGCCGCTGGAGGTGGTGGACACCTCGGGGCGGGGCTTCGAGGACGCGACGCCGGAGGGCTCCGACTCGAAGGTGAACGACGGCGAGGCCGAGCTGGCGGCGGCGGAGGTGGAGCGCGTGCTCGCGCTCGGCGTCGCGCCTCGCGACGTGGCCGTGATCGCGCCCTACGACGGTCAGGTGCAGCGGCTCCGGCAGCTCCTCTCGGCCCGCCTCGACGAGGGCCTCGAGGTGGACACCGTGGACGGCTTCCAGGGGCGCGAGAAGGACGCGGTGGTGGTGTCGCTCGTCCGCGCGAACGACGGCGGCGAGGTGGGGTTCCTCGCGGACGTCCGCCGGATGAACGTGGCGCTCACCCGCGCGCGGCGGAAGCTCGTCGTGGTGGGCGACGGCGCGACGGTGGCGCGCCACCCGTTCTACGCGGGGTTCTTCGAGCACGCGCAGGCGACCGGCGCGTGGCGGAGCGCGTGGGAGAGGTAGGGTCGGGGTCGGTCCCCCTCCCCCCGCGATGGCGGGGGTCGAGACCGCCGGTGCTCGCCGAAGACCAGAGGTCGGACCGTTGCGCTACGCTGCGCGGACCCGTGATTCACGCCACCTTCCAGCTCGCCCCCGGGATCGGGCCCTACCGCGAGCGGCAGCTCTGGGCGGCGGGGATCCAGCGCTGGGACCACTTCCCGGGCGAGCTCGGGATCGCGCTCTCGCCGAGGCTCGACGGGCGCGTCCGGAACGGCGTCGCCGCGGCGCGCGCTGCGCTCGAGGACGGCGACGCGGACGCGCTCGCGGCGATGCTGCCGCGGCGGGAGCGCTGGCGGCTCTACGCGGCCTTCGCGGAGGACGCGGCGTTCCTCGACATCGAGACGGACGGGGGCGACCTCGTGACCGCCGTGGGCGTCCTCGACCGCGACGGCCCGCGCGTCTTCCTGCGCGGGCGCGACCTCGACGACTTCCCCGCCGCCGCCGCGCGCTGGAAGGTCCTCGTCACCTTCAACGGCCTCTCGTTCGACGTGCCCATCCTGGAGCGCGCCTTCCCGGGCTGGCGCTCGCCGCGCGCGCACGTGGACCTCCGGCACCTGTGGGCGCGGCTCGGACACCAGGGTGGCCTGAAGCTCCTCGAGCACGAGACGGGCGTCGGCCGGCCCGATCACCTCCACGGCGTGGACGGCATGGAGGCGGTGCGCCTCTGGCGGCGCCACCGCGACGGCGAGCCGGGCGCGCTCCGGCGCCTCGCCGAGTACAACCTGTACGACGCGGTCAATCTCAAGGCGCTCATGACGCTCGGCTACAACCGCATGCTCGAGCGCTACGAGCTCCCGGCGGCGCCCATCGCGCTCTGGCAGCGGGGCGACGTGCTCTACGACGTGACGAAGCGGCTGCTCGCCATCTGAGTTAGGAACGGCCCGTGAGCCGGGAGCGCCCCGCGTCGCGGAGGAGGAGCCTCGCGCTCGCCTGCGCGCTGGCAATGGCGCCGGGGGTGGCGATGACGGCCGCGGTGGACGCTTCGAGCTTCGTGCAGCCGCGCGACCGCGAGGGACGGTTCGTGAACCTGGACGGCTCCGGGCCGCACGGGTTCGGCGCGATCCTGAAATGGAAGATCGTCGACCGGCTCGCCGGGCGGAACCGCAGCGCTCCCGACCGCGCGCCCGTCCCGACCGTGGCGCCCTCCGTTGCGTCATTGGGATCATGGATGACACACCGATGGAGCAAATCGAGGAGGTCGCGGCGATGCCACAGTTCCGCATGATC
>DASWDS010000226.1:0-3551 GCA_036395165.1 Anaeromyxobacteraceae bacterium
CCTCGAGCTCGACGCGGCGGCGCTCGTGGTGCCGTAGTGACCGCGCGGAGCGGCCTCCTCTCCCTGGCCCTCTCCCCCGGCGCGGGAGAGGGGACCGGCTCCGGAGGGCGACGGAGCGCCCGCGCCTACCTCCCCGACCTCCTCCTCGCCGGCGGCGAGGTGCACGCGGGAGCGGCGCTCACCGTGGAGGACGGCCGGGTGGTCGCCGTCGGCGCGCCGGGGCCGGGCGCCCAGTCGGTGCGGCTCCCGGGCATGGCGCTGCTTCCCGGGCTCGTCTCGGCGCACGGCCACGCCTTCCAGCGCGCGATCCGCGGCCGCACCCAGCGGCGCGTCGCCGGGGGCTCCACCTTCTGGTCGTGGCGGGAGGAGATGTACCGCGCGGCGCTGCGCATCGGGCCCGACGACCTGTACGCCATCGCGCGCCTCGCCTTCCTGGAGCTCGCTCGCGGCGGCGTCACGGCGTCTGGCGAGTTCCACTACCTCCACCACGATCCGGAGGGTCGCCCCTACGCGGACCCCGACGAGCTCGCCCGGCGCGTCCTCGCCGCGGCCCGCGACACCGGGCTGCGCGTCGCGCTCCTGCGCACCTCGTATGCCCGCGCCGGCCTCGGCCGGCCGGTGGAGGCGGCGCAGCGCCGCTTCGTCGAGCCCTCGCCCGACGACGCCGTGCTCGCCGTCGATCGCCTCGCGGCGGCGCACCGGGACGATGCGCTCGTCTCGTTCGGCCTCGCGCCGCACAGCGTGCGGGCGTGCCCGGCGGAGTGGGTGACCGTCCTCGCGCGCGAGGCGGAGCGCCGCGAGCTGCCCTTGCACGTCCACGTGGCCGAGCAGCGTCGCGAGGTCGAGGAGTGCCTCGCCGAGCACGGCGTCACGCCGGTCGCGCTCCTCGCGCGCTCGGGCGCCCTCGGCCCGCGCACGACCGCGGTGCACGCCATCCACGTCGACGAGGCGGACGTCGCTGCGCTGGGCGGCGCCGGCGTCATCGTCTGCGCCTGTCCGACCACCGAGCGCGATCTCGGCGACGGCGTCGTCCCCGCCGATCGGCTGCTCGGGGCGGGCGCGCGCCTCGCGCTCGGCGCCGACGCATACGTGGAGGCGCATCTGCTCGCGGAGGCGCGCGCGCTCGAGGGCCACCTCCGGCTCGCGCGCGAGGAGCGGGCGGTCCTCTCCGGCGAGGGCGGGGGCGAGGACGACCTCGCGCGCCGCCTGTACGCGTTCGCGAGCGCGGGCGGCATGGCCTCGCTCGGCGTCGGCGGCGGGACGCTCGCGCCCGGCGAGCCCGCCGACTTCCTCACGGTGGCGCTCGACGATCCCTCGCTCGCGGGCGCCTCTCGCGACGACCTCGCCTCGCACGTCGTCTTCTCGATGGCGCGCACGGCGGTCCGCGACGTCTTCGTCGCGGGCGAGCCGGTCGTCCGCGAAGGCCGCTGGGCGCGTGGCGACGAGGCCGCGGTCGTCGCGGCCGCCAAGGCGGCGCTCACCAGGCTCGCCCGGGGCGCCTGATCGGAAAGGCTGCCCCACGACCCCGCCTGGCATAGGCTCTCGCCGAATGGATCTCGTTCCCCTCCTCCAGAAGCTCGTCGCGATCGACTCGACCTCGTCGCGCTCCAACGTCCCCGTCGTGGACCTCCTCGAGGAGCTGGTCCGGCCGCTCGGGTTCGAGACGCGGCGCCTCGACTGGCTCGACGCGAACGGCGTCGCGAAGACGAACCTCGTCTGCCGCCGCGGACCCGACGCGCCGGGCGGTCTCGCGCTCGTCGGCCACACCGACTGCGTGCCGTTCGACCCGCAGTGGAGCGAGGCGCTCTCGGGCACCGTGCGCGACGGCCGCATGTACGGGCGCGGCACCGCCGACACGAAGGGCTTCGTCGCGACGGCCGTCACGGTCGCGGCGCGGACGCGCGCCTCGTCGAAGCCGCTCCACCTCCTCTTCACGAGCGACGAGGAGGTGGGCTGCACGGGCGCGAAGATGCTGCTGCGCGAGGGGCGCCTGAGCCCGCGCCACGCCATCGTGGGCGAGCCCACCTCGCTCGTCCCGGTCCGGGCGCACAAGGGATACTGCGCCATCGACGTGACCGTCACCGGCGTCGAGGGCCACAGCGCCTTCCCCGACGTGGGCGCCTCCGCGATCCACGCGGCGGGCCGGCTCCTCGCCGAGATCGAGCGCATCCAGCAGGAGATGAAGGACGAGCAGGACCCGCTCTTCGCGCCGCCCTGGACCACCTTCAACGTGGGGCTCATCCACGGCGGCAAGGCGCGCAACATCCTCGCCGGGGAGTGCACCTTCTCGCTCGAGTGGCGCCCCATCCCCGGCCAGGATCCGGAGCGCGCCCTGCGCCTCTTCGACGCCGCGGCCGAGCGCGTCGCGGCCGGCGGCGGAAAGGGGCTCGCCGTCCGCCGCACGCCCATGCGCCTCGACGAGGCGGCCGTGACGCCGCCCGATGCGGACGTGGTGCGGTTCCTCGAGCAGGAGAGCGGGAACGCGTCCCGGACGATCCCCTTCGGCACGGAGCTCCCCGAGCTCGCCGCGATGGGCGCCGAGGGGTGCGTGTTTGGGCCGGGCGACATCCGGGTGGCGCACCGGACGGGCGAGTTCGTCGAGCTGGTGCAGCTCGAGCGGTGCGCCGAGATCCTGGAGCGCGCGGTCGCGCGCTTCTGTGCGTGAGGTGTCAGCCTCCCGGCCGGTCCTGTCGCGCGCCGCGAGCGCTGCGCTATGATGGTGCCGTGGCGCTCACCTTCTGGAAGTACCAGGGCCTCGGCAACGACTTCGTGGTGGTCGAGACGCCCGAGCTCATGACGGCCGAGGCCGCGGTGCGCCTGTGCCATCGGCGGCGCGGCATCGGCGCGGACGGCGTCCTCTCCGTGCTGCCCCCGCGCGCCGGCGGCGCCGCCTACATGCACATCTACAACTCCGACGGCTCGGTCGCCGCCATGTGCGGGAACGGCATCCGCTGCGTGGCGCGCCACCTCGCCGAGCGGCGTGGCCTCGCCGGCGACCTCGTCGTCGAGACCGACGCCGGGCCGAAGCGGTGCGTCGTGCACCGCAGCCCGTCCGGGCACGTCGACGCCGTCTCGGTCGAGATGGGCCCGGCGCGCTGGGTCGGCGAGGAGACGTTCGAGGTGGGCGGCGAGCGGCTCGTCGCGCACCGCGTCTCGATGGGCAACCCGCACGCGGTCTTCTTCGGAGAGGCGTCGCGCGCCCGCGCCACCGCCCTCGGCCCGCTGGTGGAGCGCGCCGTCGAGGGCGGCGTCAACGCGGGCTTCGCGGCGGTCCGCGCCGGCGGGCTCGACCTCGTCGTATGGGAGCGAGGGGCGGGGCTCACCGACGCGTGCGGCACGGGCGCCTGCGCTGCCGCCGTCGCCGCGGTCAAGGCGGGGCGCCTCCCCGCCGGCACGCCGCTCGAGGTGCGCCTGCCCGGTGGACCGCTCGTGATCACGGTCGCGCCGGACCTCACCGGCGTCCTCATGCGCGGCCCGGCCGAGCGCGCGTTCGAGGGCCGCACCGAGCTCGCGGCGTAGCGCCTCCGGCATGCCCGACCCGCGCGCGCCGA
>DASWDS010000227.1:0-9475 GCA_036395165.1 Anaeromyxobacteraceae bacterium
GAGCGGCGCGCCCAGGAGCGCGAGCGCGTCGAGGCGGACGCGCGAGAGCGAGAGCCCGCGGTGCTCGAGGTACATCCAGGCGAGCGGCAGCGCGACGACGACGCCCGAGGGGCGCGCCAGCCCGAGCAGGATCCCGCACGCTCCGGCGAGCCACCAGCGGCCGCGCCCCGCGAGGAGGAGGGTCGCCGCGGCGAGGAGGAGGAAGAGCGACTCGGAGTAGGCGCAGGAGAGGAAGAAGCTCGCCGGGAAGAGCAGGAGGTAGAGCACCGTCCGGCGCGCCAGCGCCTCGTCGCGAAACGCGTCGCGCACGAGCAGGAACACGGCGGCGAGCCCGGCCACCGCGAGCGCGTTCGAGAGCGCGACGGCGACGAGGAAGCGCGCCTCGTCGCCCTGCCACGCGCGCGGGAGGAGCGCGTGGAGCCCGCGCACGAGCCAGGGGTAGAGCGGGAAGAAGGCCAGGTTGGACATCTGGTGCGCGAGATCCGCCGGAGGCGCGTAGCCGTGAGCGGCGAGGTCGAGATACCAGCCGGTGTCGTACTTGCCCCAGACGTCGAGCCAGCGCGCGCGCGACCAGCTCCACCCGCGGGTCGCGCTCACCGGCGCCGGGTAGGTCCAGCTCGACGCGAACTGCGTCGCGTACCAGGAGGTGAGGAGGAGGGCCGCGCGGGTGAGCGCGAAGGGATAGAGGACGGCGCCGAGGAGCCAAGCGCCGCGCGTGGCCGGGCGGTGGGTGGGCGGTGCGGGCGGTGCGTCCGGCATCGCCGGGTTCTACACCATCGCGGCCGCAACTCCGCGGAGAAGCAATTTATTTCACCGCTGAATTGATCGCGATCAAGGACGACACTCTCCCCCGAAGGCATACGCTGAGCGCGTCGCGCAAGGCTCAGCGCCGACGGCGCAGAACGGAGCTGTCGTGAGATCTCTCTTGGTCTTGGCGCGGCGAGCGACCCTGCTCGCGGCGCTCGTCGCCTGGGCGCCGGCCCTCGCGAACGAGGCCCCCGCCGGCGAGGCGAAGCCGCCGCCGGTCCCCGAGAAGCCGGGGCACTTCGAGGCGCAGCCGCCGCCCTTCTCA
The DNA here is from genome assembly GCA_036395165.1 of Anaeromyxobacteraceae bacterium. Lineage (GTDB taxonomy): Bacteria > Myxococcota > Myxococcia > Myxococcales > Anaeromyxobacteraceae > Anaeromyxobacter_A. The sequence continues at coordinate 1,073 of DASWDS010000227.1, forward strand.
CCCGGCATCTTCCCCTGCACCGGCTGTCACACGGGGCCGGGAGACAAGACGCGCCGCGAGCTCGCCTTCCACGACGACGTCAAGTTCGAGCACGACGCCGAGCACCGCTGGTGCCTCGACTGCCACTCGAACGAGAACCGCGACGTCCTGCACCTGTCGAACGGCGATCCGGTGCCGTTCACCGAGTCGTACCGGCTGTGCGGCCAGTGCCACGGTGACAAGTACCGCGACTGGCGCGTCGGCGTGCACGGCAAGCGCGTCGGCATGTGGGACGGGCAGAAGACCTATTTCCTGTGCGTGAACTGCCACAACCCCCACTCGCCCCGCTTCAAGCCGCTCACGCCCGAGCCGCGGCCGCGCCGGCCCGAGGAGATGCGCCGATGACCGCCCCGCGGAAGAGCCTGCCGGTCGTCCAGGGAGAGGCGCAGGGGGAGCCGGAGCCGGCGCCGGGCGGGGTCACGCGGCGCGGCTTCATGCGCACCGCCGCGGCGGGCGCCGCCATGGCGGCCCTCTCGGCCTGCGGGATCGAGGACTTCTTCCGGAAGAGCTTCCGCGAGCTCTCGAAGGAGGACGTGAAGGCGCTCCTCGCGCGGCTCGAGAAGAAGCACTCGGCGAAGTACGGGAAGGCCGTGACGATGGCGGGGACGCCGGCGCTCCCGGGCGTCGAGTTCGGCTACGGCCTCGACCTCTCGCGCTGCGTCGGCTGCCGCCGCTGCGTCTACGCCTGCGTGAAGGAGAACAACCAGTCGCGCTCGAACCCGCAGATCCACTGGATCCGCGTGCTCGAGATGGAGAAGGCGCACGGCGTGGACCTCGCGCACAGCGAGATCTACTACGAGGCGGCCGAGGTGCCGCGGCCGGGCCACTTCTACATGCCGGTGCAGTGCCAGCAGTGCCGCAACCCGCCCTGCGTGAAGGTCTGCCCGGTGCAGGCCACATGGAAGGAGCCCGACGGCATCGTCGCCATCGACTACGACTGGTGCATCGGCTGCCGCTGCTGCATGTCGGCTTGCCCCTACGGCGCGCGCCACTTCAACTGGGCCGAGCCGGATCTCCCGAAGGAGGAGATGAACCCGGTCACGCACTACCTGGGGAACCGGCCCCGCCCGAAGGGCGTCGTCGAGAAGTGCACCTTCTGCGTGCAGCGCACCCGCGCCGGGCGCTACCCGGCGTGCGTCGAGGTCTGCCCGGTCGGCGCGCGCAAGTTCGGGAACCTGCTCGATCCGCAGAGCGAGATCCGCCGCGTGATGGACACGAAGCGCGTGTTCGTCTTCAAGGAGGAGCTCGCGACGCAGCCGCACTTCTACTACTTCTACGCGACCTAACCCGGAGTGACTCGATGAGCGGGATCCTCGACTTCCTGGGCGGGTGCGCGCGGCTGGTGGCGCGCGGCAATCGCGCCTACTACGCCTGGCTGGCCGCGCTGGCCGTGGCGATCCTGGTCGGCGCGGTCGCCTACGCGCACCAGTTCTCGACCGGCCTCATCGCCACCAACATGCGCGATCAGGTGAGCTGGGCCTTCTACGTGGGCAACTTCACGTTCCTGGTCGGCGTCGCGGCGGCGGCGGTGCTGCTCGTCATCCCCGCCTACGTCTACAACTGGGGCCCCATCAAGGAGGTCGTGATCCTGGGCGAGCTGCTCGCCATCTCGGCCATCACGATGTGCCTCCTCTTCGTCCTCGTGGACATGGGGCGCCCGGACCGTTTCCTCCACATCCTCCCGCTCCTCGGGTCGCCCAACTGGCCGCGCTCGATGCTGGCGTGGGACGCGCTCGTACTGAACGGCTACCTGGCGCTGAACCTGACGGTGGTGGTCCACATCCTCTACACGGGCTACCGCGGCCACCACTACGACAGGTCCTTCGTCATCCCGCTCGTGCTCTTCTCGATCCCGGCCGCCGTCTCGATCCACACGGTGACGGCGTTCCTCTACAACGGGATGGCGGCGCGCCCGTTCTGGAACGCCTCCATCCTGGCGCCGCGCTTCATCGCCTCCGCCTTCTGCTCCGGGCCGGCGGTCATGATCATCCTCTTCCAGGTGCTCAGGAAGACGACCGCCGTCCAGGTGAAGGACGAGGCCATCTTCAAGATCGCCGAGCTCATGGCGTATGCGATGTTCGTGAACCTGTTCCTGCTCGGCGCGGAGGTGTTCAAGGAGTACTACTCCGCCACCGAGCACCTGCTCTACACGCAGTACCTCTGGAGCGGCATCGGCGAGCACAGGGCGCTCGTGCCGTTCGCGTGGCTCGCGCTCTTCTGCAACGTGACGTCGTTCCTCCTCTTCCTCATCCCGCGCACCCGGAAGAGCTTCATCACGCTCAACCTGGGCTCGCTCCTCATCTGGGCGGGCTGCTACATCGAGAAGGGGATGGGGCTCGTCATCCCCGGCATGACGCCGGACACGCTCGGCGAGATCTACGAGTACCGGCCCACCGCGACCGAGTGGTCGATCGCGGCGGGCGTGTTCGGTGTAGGGTTCCTCGTCTTCACGATCCTCGTGAAGATCGCCGTGCCCATCATGACGGGCACGTTCCAAAAGAGGGAGCGCGCCGGCGAGCCCGAGCCCGCGCCCGCCGCGGTTCCATGAGCGACCTCACGGTCGCAAGGAGACACGCATGAAGCGCATCGCCGTCGCCCTCGCCGCCACCTTTGCCTTCGGCCTCGCCGCGCCCGCGCGCGCCGAGGACGGCAAGGCCCTCTTCGCGCAGAAGTGCGCGAGCTGCCACGGCCCGGACGGCAAGGGCAAGACGAAGATGGGGGAGAAGCTGGGCGCGAAGGACCTCACGAAGGAGACGAAGGAGCCGCTCGCCGAGATCGTGAAGGACATCGAGAACGGCAAGCCGCCGAAGATGCTGGCCTACAAGGGCAAGCTCACCGACGAGCAGATCAAGGCGGTCGCCGAGTACATCAAGGCCGGCCTCAAGTAACCCGAGTCCACGGGGGCAGGACCCCAGGGGCGGCACCGCGCTCGCGCGGGCTCGCCCCTCTTTCTTGGCGTGCGGCGGGGCGCGCGGGTCCGCGTCGAGGCGGATCGCGAGCAGGAGGGTGAGCCATGTTCAGGAATCACCCGAGGTGAAGAACGTGATGCACGGCGAGTCACGCGCCCAGTGGGGCGCCTCCGGGCTCCGCCGACGGCGGAATCGCCGAGCCGGGGTGACGCTCGCGGCGGATGAGCGCCTCGTCGAGCTTCGCGAGGAGGGTCGCCTCGGTGAACGGTTTCGAGAGGACGACGGTGCCGTCGTCCCAGACGCCCTGGCGGTCCGAATAGCCCGACATGAAGACGACGGGGAGGCGCGGGCGGACCCGCTGCAGCCTCGCCGCCAGCTCCGGGCCCGACATCCCGGGCATGACGACGTCGGTGAGGACGAGGTCCACGTGGGCGTCCTCGAAGCGGAGCAGCGCCTCGCTCGCGTCGCAGGCCTCGATGACCCGGAAGCCGCGCCGGGAGAGCAGCCGGCTCGCGACCCTCCGCACGCCGGGCTCGTCCTCGACGAGGAGCACCATCGCGCCGGCCCCATCCACGGTGCGCGAGGGCGCCGGCGGGGCGGCGTCTCGGGCCTCCCCGTCGCACGCGGGGAGCTGGATGGTGAAGGTCGCTCCCTTCCCCGGCTCGGACGCGACCGCGATCGTCCCCTTCGCCTGCTGCACGATCCCGAAGACCGTCGAGAGGCCGAGCCCGGTCCCCTTCCCTCGCTCCTTGGTCGTGAAGAAGGGGACGAAGATCTTGGAGAGCACCTCCGGCGCGATGCCGCAGCCGGTGTCGGACACGCGCAGGACCACGCTGCGCGAGAGCGGCTCGCCGGCGCGGCCCTCGGCCGCGGAGACCTCGTTCGACGTCTCGACGAGGAGGCGGCCTCCGCCCGGCATGGCGTCGCGTGCGTTGACGACGAGGTTCAGGATCACCTGCTCGAGCTGGCCCGGGTCGATGCGCAGCGGCCAGGGTTCCGGCGCCAGCGCGAGCGAGACCTCGACGCTCTCGGGAATGGCGCGGCGGACGAGCTTCTCGATTCCCCTCACGACCGCGTTCAGGTCGGTGCGGACGGGAGCGCCGAGGCTCTTGCGGCCGAAGGCGAGGAGCTGCGCCACGAGGCGCGCGGCGCGCTGCCCGGCTTCGTGGATCTCGACCGCGTCGGAGCGGCGCGGATCGCCCTCCGGCAGCTCGGCCAGGAGGAAGTCGGAGCAGCTCAGGACGGTGACGAGCAGGTTGTTGAAGTCGTGGGCGATGCCGCTGGCGAGGAGCCCGACCGCCTCCATCTTCTGCGCCTGCTGCAGCTCCGCCTGCATCTTCCGCTCGCTCTGCTCCTTCGCGAGCGCCGTCGTCACGTCGGAGATGACGAGGATGACCCGCTCGACCGCCCCCGCCTCGACCAGCCGGTAGGCGAGGTCGTAGGTGCGCTCTCCGCGCTGGAGCCGCGCCGGCAGCTGCGCGAGGCCCAGCTCCCGCGGCCGCGCGTCGTCGAAGAGCGACCTCCACGCGCGGCTCATCCGGCCGGCGAACCCGTCGTCCTCGCGCCCGAGATAGGTCCACACGGGCTCGTCCGGGCGCGCCTCGCCGAACCACTCGCGGAGGACCGCCGATCGCTCCTGCGACATGGCGCCCGCCGCGTCCATCGCGAGGAAGCCCTGGCCGACGTTGTCGAGCACCTGCTCGAGGTCGCGGTTGCGCGCGCGAAGGCTGTGATCGCGATCGGCGAGCGTCCTCGCCATCGAGCGGAAGGCCTGGGCGAGGCCGCCGAGCTCGTCCTCGGCGGCGGGGGCGCCGCGCTCGCCTCGCTCGACCGGGAAGTCGCCGCGCTCGAGCGCGGCCGCGGCGCCGGCCAGATCGCGGATGGGGCGGACCACCTTTCGCATGAAGAGCGTACCCCCGGCGAGCGCCAGCGCCAGCCCGAAGAGGCCGGCCGGCACGACGTGCGGAAGGAGGCTGCTCACCCGCACCTCGACCTCGTGCTCCGGGACGTGGGCGACGAGCGTCCAGCCCAGCGCGGGGAAGTGGCGCGCGACCGCCAGGTTCCACAGGGAGTTCGTCGGCGAGAGGCGCCGGAAGATCTGGCGCTCGCGTTGCTGGATCTCGTGGAGCGGGAAGGGCACCACCGCGGCGAGCAGCTCGGCCGTCCGCTCCTGGAAGCGGCGCTCGGACAGCATCCGGCGCGCGACGTCCTCGGCGACGGGCGTGGAGGGATGGAAGACCAGCTTCTCGTTGACGCTGTGGCCGATGCGGAAGCCGTGCCGGTCGAAGAGGGCACAGAAGCTGCCCTTGCCGGCGGTGCCGTTGAGGGTGCGCATCACGTCCCAGAGCATCTGCGCCCGGAGATAGAGGACGTAGACGCCGACCACCGCGCCCTCCCGCGTGCGCACCGGCGCCGCGTAGGCGACGGTCGGGACGCGGCCCGTCGCCGGCACGCTGAGGTAGACGTCGGGGATCGCGTCGGCGCCGGCCAGCGCGCGCTGGAAGTACTCGCGGTAGGCGACGTTCGCGCCGACGAGCTGCGGCTCGGTCGCGGCGAGGATGGTCCCGCCCCGGTCGATGACGCCCAGCCCGCGCACGCTCGGGTCGTCGACGCGCAGGACCTCGAGCCGCTCGTCCAGCGAGCGAAGCGCGCGAGCGCGCTCCTCGCGCGCGGCCGCGCAGAAGCGGACGATCTCGGGATCGCGCGCGGCGCGTGCGGCCGCCAGCACGTAGCCGTGGTGGATCGCCTCGAGCGTGTGGCCCACCTCGTCGACGCGCGCCTGCAGGAGCGCCACGTTGGCGGCGCGGACCATGGTCCGCTCGCGCTGCAGGAGGAGCGCGGTGACGACGAGCGGCGGGAGCACGCCGCAGACGAGCAGGAGCGCCGACGCCTTGCGCCGCAGGGGCCAGGCGCCGACCGCGCGCCAGGCCGAGCTCAGCCGCCGGCGCCGAGCCGTGTGCGATGCGTCCTCGCGCGTCATGGCGTCCATGTGCGTGTCGCGTCCCTCGCGACAGGAAGAGAGCACGGGCCGTGCCGCAGCGGGCGCGGGCGCCTGGGCGCTTCCGGGCGCGGGTCCGCTCCTCACCATGGGTCCGGATCGACAGGCCGGGTGGACCTACCGATCCGTTTACCGGCGCCGCGCCGCGTGGAGGGCCGGGCGCGGCGCGCCGAGCCCATGGGGTGCGCCCGCCGACGGTTCGCTTTACACCCCGCCTGCCGGCGGTACAGCTACCCGGCAGCGCTCGGAGGAGCGCCCCATGCACGTGCCGACCGACCTGTACCGCCCCTCGCTCGCGCTCCTCACCGACTTCTACGAGCTGACCATGGCGGCCGCCGCCCTGAAGCGCGGCGTCGCCGGCGAGGAGGCGGTCTTCAGCATCTCCTTCCGCCGGAACCCTTTTCATGGCGGGTTCACGATCGCGGCCGGCCTCGATCCCGTCATCGACTACCTCGAGCGTTACCGCTTCGACGACGGCGACCTCGCCTTCCTCGCCGCGCAGCGCGACGCCAAAGGCGGGCCGCTCTTCGAGCCGGCCTTCCTCGACCACCTGCGCCGGCTCGAGCTCGATATCGACGTCGACGCGGTGCCGGAGGGCACCGCCGTCTTCCCCTGGGAGCCCATCCTGCGCGTGAAGGGGCCCATCATCCCCTGCATGCTGCTCGAGACGCCGCTCCTCACGCTCGTGAACTTCCAGACGCTCGTCGCGACCAAGGCCGCCCGCGTCTGCCTCGCGGCGCGCGGCGAGCCCGTCCTCGAGTTCGGCCTGCGGCGGGCGCAGGGCTTCGACGGCGGGGTCTCCGCGTCGCGCGCCGCCTACATCGGCGGCTGCGCCGCCACCTCCAACGTCCTCGCGGGCAAGCTCTTCGGCATCCCCGTCAGGGGGACGCACTCGCACGCCTGGGTCATGCTCTTCGACGACGAGCGCGAGGCCTTCCGGGCCTACGCCGAGGCGATGCCCGGCAACTGCGTGCTGCTCGTCGACACCTACCACTCGCTCGAGGGCGTGGACCACGCCATCGAGACCGGGCGCTGGCTGCGCGCGCACGGCGGCGAGCTCTCCGGGATCCGCCTCGACTCGGGCGACCTCGCCTGGCTCTCGCAGGAGGCGCGGCGGCGGCTCGACGCAGCGGGCTTCGACGGGACCGCCATCCTCGCCTCGAACGAGCTCGACGAGATCATCATCGACAGCCTGAAGGAGCAGGGCGCGCGGATCGCGGTGTGGGGCGTCGGGACGCGGCTCGTCACGGGCGCCGACGACGCCGCGCTGGGCGGCGTCTACAAGCTCGGCGCGGTGCGCCGGCCGGGCGGGCCGTGGCTGCACCGGGTGAAGCTCTCGGAGCAGTCGGCGAAGACGAGCGTCCCGGGCGTCCTCCAGATCCGCCGCTTCGAGGCGGGCGACGGTCACCTGGCCGACTGCGTCTACGACGAGCTGCTCGGGCTCCCCGCGCCGGCCATCATCGTGGACCCGCTCGACCACACACGGCGCCGCGAGCTGCCCGCGGGCGCGCAGGGAGCGGACCTGCTCGCGCCGGTCTTCCGGAGGGGGAAGCTCGTCTACGAGCGCCCGCCGCTCACCGCCTCGCGCCAGCGCACGCAGGACGAGCTCGGCCGGCTGCACGCCGGCGTGAAGCGCTTCGTGAACCCGCACCAGTATCCGGTCGGGCTGGAGAAGGGCCTCTTCGACCTCAGGACGCGCCTCATCCTCGAGGCGCGCGGGTTACCGGAGTAGCGCCCGCCGCCCGCGCCCGCTCCAGCTCGTCCACGAGCACGTCGAGGTCCCCCTCCTCGGTGTGGAAGCTCGTGATGCACGCGCGCAGGACGCGGTCGCGACCGGCGAGCACCACCTCGGAGATCCAGGCGCGCCCGCGGCCGACCACCTCGCGCACGACGGCGCCGGTGGTGGTGGCGCCGCGGCGCAGGTCCTCGTGCGTGAAGCAGACGACCGGGAGGGGCGTCGCGTTCACGACCTCCCAGCCGCGCGCGAGCAGCTTCGCGCGCAGGGCGTCGCCGAGCCGCGCCTGGGCGTCGACGAGCGCCGCCGCGCCCGCGAGGCCCGTCTCCGCGAGCGCGAAGAGGACCTTCAGCCCGATGGCGCGCCGCGACCACTGCAAGGTCGAGGCGTAGGGCTCCTCGGCCGCCGCGCTCGGCATGTAGCTCGTCGTCACGGCGAAGGCGCGGCGCAGCGACTCCGGGTGGCGGCAGAAGAGCATGCCCGCGCCCATCGGGACCGAGAGCCCCTTGTGCGCGTCCCAGGTGACGGAGTCGGCGCGCTCGATCCCGGCGAGCGCGGGCCTGAGCCGTGGCACGAGGGCCGCCGCGCCGCCGTACGCCGCGTCCACGTGGAACCACGCGCCCTCGCGCGCCGCCACCTCCGCGAGCGACGCGAGCGGGTCGATGACGCCGGCGCCGGTCGTGCCCGCCGTGCCCACCACGACGAGCGGCTCGAACCCCTCC
>DASWDS010000228.1:0-1832 GCA_036395165.1 Anaeromyxobacteraceae bacterium
GCACGCCCATCGCGGTGAGCGCCAGGCTCGAGCGCCGGAAGCCGGCGACGCGCGCGTCCATCGACGCGAGCGACAGGGTCACGTCGAGCAGCCCGAGGACGTCCTCGCCCGGGCGGTGGGCGTGGCACTCCGCCGTGTAGCACCTCCGCTCGTTGCGGATGGGCGTGACGAGGCCGAGGACGCGATGGCCGTTGCGGTCGATGACGCGCGTGCGCTCGAGCAGCGGCGCGTGCACGCGGGGCCGGCCCGCGGCGTGACAGGGGCGGCACTGCTCGGCCGTGTTGTCGAGGACGGTGCCGACCTCCGCCTCGACGCTCGAGAAGGCGATGCGGCCGTCGCGGGCGAGGAGCCGGACGCCCTCGACGCCCTCCTGCCGGCCGATGTCGCGCATCGTCTCGAAGACGTCGGCGCGCCGGTTCTCGAGCATGGCGCGCAGCGTGGCGCGGTCGATGGTGTCGCTGAAGAGCGCGGCGCCGGCCGCCTCGCCCTCGAGGAGCTGGTCCTGCATCCGCGCCTCCGCCAGGGCGAAGACGGCGACGCCGGTCGCCGCGATGACCGCGGTGACGGCGAGCAGCTTCGTGTTGATGCGGTGGCGCCACGGGATGATGCGCGCGATCGGGGGCAGCGGGACGGGGGGCGCGCGCGGCGCAGGGCGGACGAGGCGCGCCGCCGCCGCCGGTCCCTCCGCACGCTGCTCCGATGAGCTGCTCGTGCTCCCGTCGCTCATCGGTCCCCCCGACCGTGAACCGCTCCCCTGGATGGACGGAGCGTGAGGCACAGTGGCGCGGGAAGTCTTGCCACAGGTCAAGCCGCGGCGAAGCGCCTCGCCCCGGGTCGCCGTACCACCACGTCTGGGCTCAGCGGCCCTGTCCCTTGCGGATGCCGTACCGCCGCATCTTGTTGTAGAGCGTCACCCGGTCGATCTCGAGGAGCCGCGCGGACTGGCTGACGTTGCCGCCCGTGTGCGCCAGCACCTCGGCGATGTGCCGGCGCTCCAGCTCGTGCAGCGAGAGCGGCACGCTGCCGGCCATCGCGGCGCCGGTGGGCGCGAGCCCGAGGTCGTCGAGCTCCAGCGCCGGGCCGCGCGCCGCCAGCGCGCCGCGCTCCACCGCCCGCCTGAGCTCCGAGACGTTCCCCGGCCACGGATGCGCGATGAGCGCCGACATCGTGGCGGCGCTCACGGCCGGTACCGGCCTGCCCAGCTCGACCGCCATCGCCTCGAGGAAGCGCAGGACGAGCAGCGGGATGTCGTCGCGCCGTTCGCGCAGCGGCGGCACGGCGATGGCGGTCCCCGCGAGCAGGGCGAGGAGGTCCGCCCGGAAGCGCCCCGCCTCCGCCTCGAGGCGCAGGTCGCGCGTGGTCGAAGCGATCACGCGCACGGTGCCCGGCCCGCGCGGCGCGGTTGCGTCGGCGGCGAGCGCGCGCGCGAGCGATTCCTGGATGGACGCCGGCAGCGCCCCGACCTCGTCGAGGAAGACCGTGCCGCCGCGCCCCAGCTCGAGCGCGCCGCCGCGCCGCTCGCTCGCGCCGGTGACGGCGCGCACGTCCTCGCCGAACAGCTCCGCCTCGAGCAGCGCGGGGTCGAGGTCGCACGTGACGGACTCGAACGACGCAGCCGCCCGCGCGCTCGCGGCGTGGACGGCGTGCGCCAGGGCCCGCTTCCCCACGCCCTGCTCGCCCGAGAGCAGGACCGGCGCGCTGGAGCGCGCCGTTGCGCGCGCGAGCTCGACGGCGTGCCGCATGGCGGGGCTCTCCGCCACGAAGTGGGACAGGCGGCCGCCGTTCCATGGTGAGCCGCGCACGGGGCCGCCCTCGCGCGGCTGCGCCGCGGC
>DASWDS010000229.1:0-8290 GCA_036395165.1 Anaeromyxobacteraceae bacterium
GCGCCGTCCCGGAGGGCCTCCACCCGGTGACGGCCGGGGTGGTGGCGCTCCTCGCGGCACCCCGGACGCTGCAGGACCTGCTCGACCGATCGCCGGCGACGGATCTGGAGGTGCTGCGCGCGCTCGCCGCGCTGCTCGAGCGCGGCTACGCGCGCCGAGAGGCGCGCCCGCCGCCGGCCGCGGCCGACGCGCCGCCGCTCCTCGCGGCGCACGAGCTGCACGCGCTGCGCGCCCGGATCGGCCGCGGGCGCGCGGCGGGGGCCCCCGCGACGGGCAAGGTGGTCCTCGCCGGCGGCGGCCCGCTCGCGCGGCGAGCGGCGCTGGCACGCTTCTCGAGCTTGCCGGGCTTCACCGCCGCCGAGGCGGGCGCGCCCGTCGCGTTCGGCACGCTCGGTCGGCTCGCCCTGGGTGACGGCGTGCGCGTGGACGTGCTCGCGCTGCCGGCGGATCCGGCGCTGGCGCCGCTGTGGCGCCCCTTCTCCGCCGGCGCGGTCGGCGCGCTCGTGCTGCTCCCGGCGGACGGCGTCGGCACGGCCGTCGCGGCGCTTGCGCGGGCGCTGCGGCTGCCGGTCGGCGTGTGCGGGCCGTCGGAGGCGGCGGTGCAGGCGGCGCTCCGCGAGGCGCCCGCCGGCTACGCGTTCCTGGGAGGCGATCCAGCCGAGGCGCTCCGCGCCGTCCTGGCGGGCGTCGGGCGCTAGATTGAGCCGGACGTCTTCCCCGGCGCTCCCGCAGCGGGCCCGCGCGACGCCAGCCACTCGCCGAGCTCGCGGTCGGTCTCCATGACGTGGCGCGTGAGCCAGTCGTACACCTCACGCTCGACGTCCGCCGCGAGCGTCGAGGTGGCGCCGCCTCGCGCGAAGCCGGCGCGGAGGATCCCGAACGCCTGGTCGAAGCGGGCGTGCTCAGCGAGGTGCTCCGCGCGGCGCGGGTACGACGCGTCCGCCATGAGCCGCGCCTCGTCGGCGAAGTGGGTCACCACGTACTCGCCGAGAAAGCCCAGCATGGCGAGGAGCTCGCTGGTGGCGCGCCGCGCTGCGATCGCGCCGAGGAGCGCGTTGACCCGGCTGAAGAGCTCGCGGTGCTGCTCGTCGATGGCGCCGGCGCCGACCGAGAGGCGCGCCGTCCAGACGAAGGTCCTGGTCACGCGTGGCGGCCGCCGAGCGCCGCGCGGACGAGCGGGCTCGTGCACAGGATGCGGAACTCGGCGTCGGTGAGCCACGCCATGCGCAGCCCCGACTTCGAGCGCAGCGTGAGCCGCACGCGGTCCGCCGCGCGGTCGATGGTGGCGGTCGATCCGCGCGACAGGTCTCGCTCGATGGAGCGCAGGTGACGGTGGATGCGGAGCGCGCGCCGCCCCTCCGGCGACGAGAACGTCGCGAAGTGGCGATTGCGGCTGAACCCGGGCTCGTCGCGGAGCCGCCGGACGACGCGCTGGACGAAGTCCTCCACGCGCCGAGGGTAGCACCGCCGCCGGGCCGCGGGCCAGCCGCGGCGGCGGGGAGGTCGGGTCCTGGCGCCGGCCTCGCGCGCTCGGGCGAGCCCCCGCGTCAGCGGCGCTTGAGGAAGACGGCGAGCTCGCGATCGGTCCGGTAGATGTGCTGGCGGAGCCAGTCCACGACGCGCCGGTTCACGCGCAGGATGAGGCTCGGGCTCGGGCCGTCGCGCCGGTGCTCGGCGGCGAGCGCGGCGAGGTCCCGGACGAGCTCCGCGTGCTCCCGCTCGTGCTGCGCGAGGCCCGGGAAGGCGGCGGCCCGCATGAGCGCCTCCTCCGCCTCGAAGTGCTCTCGGACGTAGTCGCCGAGGAACTCGAGGGTGCGCGCCACCTCCTGGCGCGACGAGCCGCCCCGGATCGCCTCCAGGAGCGCGTCGATCCGGGCGAAGAGCTCGCGGTGCTGCTCGTCGAGCTCCGGGATGCCCATCACGAGCGTGTCGTCCCACGTGAGCGCCATGGCCGTCCGTCACTTCCCCGCGCGCGGCTCGCGGCCGGTGCGCGCGAGGTGGCGGCCCAGCGCCGCGTCGGAGGCATCATACGGCCATCGGGAGGATGACGGAAAAGGAGTTCTAGCGCCCTCGGCCCGCGCACGGACGAGGCCTCGGAACCGGCGCTGCGGCTCGTGTCAGCCGCGTGCGGGCAGCTCGGCGCGGCGCACCGCTCGCTCCAGCTCACGGCGCCCGCGCACCGTCGTCGGGCCGACGAAGACGGCCACCAGGTTCTCGCGCGTGAAGGTGGCCCGCGCCACGCGGCGGACGTCCTCGGGCGTGACCCCCTCCACGCGCCGGCAGCGCTCCTCGAACCCCTCCGGCGCGTGCAGCACCTCGCCCGAGCCATACCAGCCGGCGAGCTCGGCCGCGCTGTCGAGCGAGAACGCGAGCGTCATGCGGTGCCGCCGCTGGACGCGCAGCAGCTCCTCCTCGGCGACGGGCGTCCCCGCCAGCTCGCCGAGGACGCGCAGGATCTCGGAGACGACGCGCGGCAGCTTCTTCGGCGCGCAGGCGCCATCCACGACGAACATGCCCGTGTCCGCGAACGCGTCGATGCCCGCGTGGAGGGAGTAGGCGAGGCCGCGCCGCTCCACCACCTCGAACGGGAGCCGCGAGGAGAGCCCGTCATCGAGGATGCGGCGGATGATGAGGTGCACCGGGTAGTCCGGGTGGTGCTCGGGCGGGCAGGGAAAGTTGAGGCAGAGCTCCGACTGCGCGTCCTCGTGCTCGACGTGCTCGAGGCGCGGCCCCTCCGGCCAGGGCGGCGGCGCGAGGTCGCGCGAGAGGCGCCCGCGCGGCAGCTGCCCGAGGTGCTCCTCCGCCAGCTCCACCACCTCGCTCTCGCGGACCGGGCCCGCGACGCAGAGGACGAGGTTCGCCCCCACGTAGAAGCGGGCGTGGTGCGCGCGCACCGCGTCCTCCCCGATGGAGCGGATGATCTCCGGCGTGCCGGCGATCTTGAAGCCGAGCGGGTGTCTGCCGAAGGCGAGCCGCTTCGAGAGGTTGTCCGCGTCGATGTCGCGGCCGTCCCCGTCCACCTCGTCCAGGATCTCCTCGAGGATGATCTCGCGCTCGACGTCCATCTCGCGCAGGAGCGGGCGCCTGATCATGTCGCCCAGGATCGCGAGCCCGGTCGGGAGCTCGTCCGCGTGGATCGGCGTGTAGTAGCAGCCGTGGTCGCGCGCGGTGATTCCGTTCAGGTTCCCGCCCGCGCTCTCCACCGCCGCGTTCATCGCGACCGTGTCGGGCCACGCCTGCGAGCCCCGGAAGAAGAGGTGCTCGAGGAAGTGCGACACGCCGTTCGCGGCGGACGTCTCGTGGCGCGAGCCGGCGCGGACGTAGAGCGCGATCATCGCCGAGTGGAGCCCTGGCGCGGGCACCGTCAGCACGCGCAGGCCATTGGGCAGGACGCGCCGCTTCGCCTCGCAGAAGGTCGTGGCGACGCGCGCCGCCCCCCGCCCGCGGCCGCGCGTCCTCACGAGGGGACTCGTCCTGCTTCGCTGCCGCATCATGCGCCCAACGCCTCCCCCAGTCCGGCCCCGGCCACTGCGCGCTCGTCGGCCGCCCGGGGCAGGCGCACCGCGAAGACGGTCCCACGCCCCGGCGCGCTCTCGCACCGGATCGTGCCGCCGTGCTCCTGGACGACTTGTTGCGTGAACGCGAGCCCGAGGCCGGTGCCCTTCTCCTTCGTCGAATAGAAGGGGTCGAAGATGCGCGGCAGCGCCTCGGCGGGGATTCCCCCGCCGGTATCCCGGACCTCGGCCTCGACCGTGTCGCCGTCGGCGAGCCGTGTCGCGACCGTGACCACGCCCCCGTGGGGCATCGCCTCGCGGCTGTTGCGGAGCAGGTTCAGGAACGCCGCCCTGAGCTGCGCCTCGTCTCCGCGCACCGGAGGCAGCCCCGCCGCGAGGTCGAGCCGCAGCTCCACCCGGGCCGCCACCAGCTCCGGGCGCACGAAGTCGACGAGCCCGGCGAGGATCTCGTTCACGTCCTCGGGCGCGAAGACGGGCTTCGGCAGGCGCGCGAAGCGCAGGTACTCCTCCGTGACCGCGTTCAGGCGATCGACCTCCCGCCCGATCGCCTGCACGAGCGACCGCGCCTCGGCGGAGACGTCGGCGCTGCCGAGCTCCTCCGCGAGCAGCTCCGCGTTGAGCCCGATGGCGTTCAGCGGGTTGCGGATCTCGTGCGTGATCTGGGCGGAGATGCGACCCACCGCGGCGAGCCGCTCGGCGCGCAGCAGATCCGCGCGCTGCCGGTCGAGGGAGGCGGCCATCGTGTTGAACTCGCGCGCGAGGAGCCCCAGCTCGTCGCCGCTGCGCACCTCCACCTCGCGTGTGAGGTCGCCGGCCGCCACCGCCTTCACCCCATCCGTCAGGATGCGGATGGGCGCGAGGAGACGCTGCCCGATCAGCATCGCTCCGACCCCCACGCCCGCGGCGACGAGCGAGTAGATGACGATGAGGACGGCGCTGCGCCGCTCGGCGCGCTCCGCGGCGTGGACGCGGTCCGCGACCTGCCCGTCGAGGGCCGCCTGGAACAGCTTCACGTCGAGCGACAGCCCCTTCTCGAGGCGCCGGACGACCTCCGCACGCTCGCCGAGCGCGGGGTCGTCCGTGCCCACCTCCGACCGCTCCAGGGCGTCGAAGAGGGCCCGTGCCGCCTGGTCGTAGGCGTTCCAGCGCGCGTCGAGCGCCTCCACTCTCGCCGCGACCTCGGCGAGGAACCGGGCGTCATTCCCCGAGGCGACGCCGCGCGCGCGCGCGAGGACGGCCCGCGCCTCGGCGAGCTTCTCCTTCACCACCGCGGGGAAGTGAGCCCGGGCCACGGGCAGGAAGGCGCGCCGCGCGGCGGGATCCATCGCCCTCACCTCGAGCGCCCGCGCCGTCACCCAGTCCTTCACGTCGATCTGGGCGGCGATGCGGGTGAGCGGCAGGTAGCCCTCGCTGAGGAGACGCAGGTCGGTGCCGAGCGCGTGCATGCGGCCGACCGCGAAGATGGCGACGAAGCCGAACGCGACGAGCGCGACGGCGAAGGTGAGGAACATTCTGGCGGCGAGGCTGCGCATCCGGACGAGGAGAGGATCGTAGCAGGGAACCCCCGGCGCGACCCATTCGATCCGGGGACGGGGCGCCGGAAGAGTTGCCCGGCCGGCCGCCCGGTCCCTAGGTTCAGGGCGGACGATGGGGCGCCCTCGCCAGACCTTCCTCCTGCTCGCCGCGGTCTCGTTGCTGGCCGCGGCAGGCCTCTCGGGGTCGGCGGACACGGATGGGCCCCAGAAGGGGCCTGGAAGCGCGGCTGGACCCTTCACCCCGTGGCGCCGGTCGCCGCCGCGCGGCACGCGGAAGGGGCGCGCCCCCGCGAAGCGCGACGCCACGAAGGCGTCGCCCGACGTCGATCGGAGCGTGCCCGACGACGACCCGCCGTCGCGCGCGCCGCGGAACGACTCCGCCTCGCCGCCGGGCCCGCCCGACGAATCCGAGAAGAGCCTCGCCTGATCGCGCGGCTTGGTTGACGTTTCGGGCGGAGGCGGTGATAGCCTTCGCCCGTCGAGTCGAGCCTTTTCCAGCCCGGAGTCCGCCATGATCGGCCTCGCCGTCTTCGTCGCCCTCGTCGCCGTGCTCGCCGCGGTGGCCATGTTCCTCCAGAGCCGCTCCGCGCGGCAGATTGCGCTCGATCGCGCGGCTGACATCGAGAAGCTCCGCCGGGAGCTGGAGACGGTGCGCGGGGATCTCGCCGCGCTGCGGACCGAGTCGAAGGAGCGGCGCGACGAGGCGAGCGGGCTCCGCGCCGAGCTCTCCGTGACGAAGAAGAAGGCGTTCGAGCAGGCCGAGGCCGCGAAGAGGGCGGGCGGCGCGGCGGCCCTGCGCGCCGAGATCGACAAGCTCTCCACCCGGGTCGCCGAGGCGCGCGCCGAGGCGGCGCACCAGGTGGAGCGCGCGAAGGCGGCCGACGCCGCCCTCGAGAAGCAGGTCAAGGAGACGGAGCGGCTGCGCGCGCTCGCCGAGCGCAAGCCCGAGCCCGCCGCAGCGCCCGCCCCGGCCGCCGCGCCCCCGCCGCCCGGCGCCGATCCGGCGAAGCTCGACGCCGAGCGCGACCGCGCCGACAAGGCGGAGGCGAAGCTCACGGACGTGCGCAAGCGCGTCGCGGACCTCGAGAAGGACCTCAAGGCCGTGCGTGGCCGGCTCGAGACGGAGAAGCGCGTCTACGTGGTGCAGAAGGGCGAGCTCGAGCTCGCCAACGATCGCCACGCCGAGCTCCGCCGCCGCTACGACCAGCTGCGCAAGGACCACGAGGAGCTGCTCGACGCCGTCCGCCAGGCGGCGCAGGAGGAGCGCCGGATGGCCGAGGCCGACGCGAAGTCGGGGGGCGAGAAGCCCGCCGAGGGTGGGGTGGCATAGCGGCGCGTCAGCGCGCGTTCGCGAGCAGCTTGTAGAGCGGCGCCAGGTCGCGGAACGCGCCCAGCACGTCGCCGATGGCGAGGCTGCGCGCCTCCTCGCTCGACCAGGCCACGCCCACGTCGATCCCGCCCGAGCCGTTGCGCTCGGGCGCGAGCGCGTCCGCGAGCTCGGTCCAGAACGCGGGGGAGTGCGCGGGCGCGATCTCCGGCAGGTCCTCGAAGTCCCACGCCGCGTAGCTCCGCAGCTTCCGGAACGGCTTGCCCTTGCGCGCGAGGTTCCCTGCCTCTCGCTCGAGCGCGCGCCGCATGACGCCGCCCCGGTCGGCCGAGGCGCGCACCGCGACGCGCGCGTGGAGCTGCGCGCGCGTGACGGCGAGCGCGAGGTACGGCGCCACGCGGTAGCCCTTCTCGCCGACGCAGAAGGCGACGAAGAGCTCCTCGGGCGCGACGCCCTTGCGGCGCGTGAGCTTGCCGGGATGCACGAGCAGCGCGGCGCCGGCGACGCGGGAGAGACCGCCGACCAGCTCGCCGCCGATCCGCGCCAGCGCCGGCGCGACGTCGGCCTCGAGCGCGTCGGCGCGCTCGTCCGGATCCTGGATCCGGAAGAGCGCGAACTCGTCCGGCCCGATGCCGAGCCCTGCCATGGGGCAACCCCTCGGAGTCCCGTGTTGGTTCCCTCATGCTACCACGGCGCTTTGACGTGCTCATATCGCCTGTTAAGGTTTGGCCCCCATGCACAAGGCGGAGCGCCTCCTCGATCTCGCCGCCTTCCTGTTGCGCGCGGCGGAGCCGATCTCGTGGCGCGAGATCCAGGAGCAGTTCCCGGACGACTACGGCGGCTCGGAGGAGGCGGCCGTGCGCAAGTTCGAGCGCGACAAGGCCGAGCTGCTCGAGATCGGGATCCCGGTGCGTTGGATCTCGCAGGACGAGGACCTGCCGGCGGGCTACGCCATCGACCGGGACGAGTTCTACCTGCCCAACCTCGATCTCGCGCCCGAGGACCTCGCCCTCCTCTACATGGCGGGGTCGGCGGCCCTGGCGCAGGGCGTCTTCCCGTACGCGAAGGACCTCGCGCACGCGCTCAACAAGCTCTCCTTCGCCGCGCGCGCGCCGGGCGCGTCCGAGACCGCGGCGCTCGCGGCCCGCAGCCTGTCGCGCGGCGAGGAGGGGGAGCTGGCGCGCGCGGGCGACGCGAGCCCCATCGCGCGCAAGCTCGAGGAGCTGTCGTCGGCCGTCTCCGCGAAGAAGCGGGTGCACATCGTGTACGAGGGGGCCGAGCGCCGCGCCGCGACCGAGCGCGACGTCGATCCCTACGGCCTCTACCAGGCCGGTGGCGCGTGGTTCCTCGTCGGCCACTGCCACCTGCGCCGTGACCTGCGCACCTTTCATCTCGGCCGCGTCGCCGAGCTGGCGGTGAACCCCGCCGCGCCGCGCACCCCCGACTTCGCCGTCCCGCCGGGCTTCCGGCTGCGCGACCTCGCCACGCGCGAGGCGTGGGAGTACGCCATCCACGCGCCGCAGCGCTGCACCGTGCGGCTCGAGAGCCCGGTCTCGCCGGAGGCGCGCTCGTCCTTCGGACCGCACGCCGAGGTGCGCGACGAGGACGGCGGTGCCGTGGTCGAGGTGACGGCGACGAACGCCGAGGCGCTCGTGCGCCACGTGCTGGCGCTGGGCGACCGCGCCGAGATCGTGGCGCCGAAGGCGCTCCGCGAGCGAGCGAAGGCGATCCTGACCAGCCTCGCCCGGAGGTGCGCGTGAGCGCCGCCCGCAAGCCCACCGCGCGCGCGAAGGCGCAGGGCGCCGCCCCGGCGAAGGCGGATCCGCGGGAGCGGCTGCGCCGGGTGCTCTTCCTCGTGCCGTACGCCGTGCGCCACCCCGGGATCCCGGTGAAGGACCTGGCGCGGCGCTGCG
>DASWDS010000230.1:0-5677 GCA_036395165.1 Anaeromyxobacteraceae bacterium
CGAACGGCAAGATCACTGGTGGTCGCCCCAGCGGTTCACGATCCGCTAAGGTGAGGGCATGAAGGCCGCGCTGCCGCTCTGCCTCTTCGCCGTGACCGGGTGCGCGACGTTCAGGTCGATGGGCACCGCCCGCACGGTCGAGCGCGGCGAGCTGCAGGTCTTCGCGGCGGCGAACAGGAGCCGCACTGTGATCGCGAGCCCCTCCGGAACGGGCGCGGCCAACACGACGCCCACGTTCGCGCAGCTCGAGGCCGGGTTCAGATATGGGGTCACGGACGGCATCGAGGTCGGCGGCAGCGTCTGGGTGCTCGGCGCCGGAGCTCAGGGCAAGCTCCAGCTGGTCCGCTCGCCGTCGCCGGACACCGGCGTCGACGTGGCACTCGCCTGGGCCACGGGTCTCGGTGGCGGGAGCTTTCCCGGCGGCATCGACGGTGACGGCGTCATCACCTGGGTCTCGACCCGCATCATCTCGGCGGAAGCCGCCGTCCCGGTCGGCTTCAACGTCGGCGGCGGCAGCCAGCTCGTCGTGACGACCAGGCTCGTCCATCACTGGTACGCCGTGAAGGTCGACGGCGCCGCCTCGACGACGTCCAACGTCCTCTTCGCGGGAGGCTCGCTCGCGTTCGCGTGGAAGGTCGCCGAGAGCGTCACCGTCCTCCCCGAGGTGATGGTGCTGGACCCCGTCTCGGGGCCGGCGCGCGGCATCGACAGGGTCAGGTACGACGGCGTCGTGGTGCAGGGTGGAGTCGGGATCCTGTTCACTCCCTGGTAGCGGCACCGCCGAGCCTCGACTTGCGCTAAGATGCGCTCTCCGCCTCGGGCGCTCGTTGGGGGAGCGCGGGCGGAAGGTGTCGGTCGGGGTCGGAGGTGGGTGGGATGGGCGTCGTGGGGACGGGTGTCGCCGTGCGCGAGCGCACGGCCGTGGGCGAGGTGGACGCGCCGAGATCGAAGGCGGCGGCCCTCACCCGCTTTCACCAGCGCATCGCGGCCGAGGCGCTCACCGCCAAGAGCGGTCAGGGCGCGTCGCGCCTCGCGCCGGCGCTGGCGCACGCGGCGGTCGATCTCAACCCGCACCAGATCGAGGCGGCGGCGTTCGCGCTCTCCTCGCTGCCCACCGGCGGCTGCGTGCTCGCCGACGAGGTGGGCCTCGGCAAGACCGTCGAGGCGGGCCTCGTGCTCGCGCAGCTCGCCGCCGAGGGCCGCGGCCGCGTCCTCATCCTGGTGCCCGCCTCGCTGCGCAACCAGTGGCGGGACGAGCTCCGGTCCAAGTTCGGGCTCGAGAGCGAGGTGGTGGACGGCGTGTCGGCGCGCGCCCGCGAGAAGCACGGCCTCAAGACGAACCCGTTCGACACCGGGGGCATCGTCATCGCCTCGCACGCCTTCGTCGCGCTGCGCGCGCACGAGGTCGAGCGCGTGCCGTGGGACGTGGCCGTCATCGACGAGGCGCACCGGCTGCGCAACGCCTACCGGCGCGACCACAAGACCGGACAGGCCCTCCGGAAGGCGCTCCGCAAGTGCCCGAAGCTGCTCCTCACCGCGACCCCGCTCCAGAACGACCTCATGGAGCTGCTCGGGCTGACGGCCTTCATCGACGACGCGCTCCTCGGCACGGAGGACGCGTTCCGCCTCCAGTTCGCGACGGGCGAGCTCACCGACGAGAAGGCGGCCGATCTGAAGGAGCGCCTGGGCCAGGTGGTCATCCGCACCCTGCGCCGCCAGGTGAAGGAGTACGTGAAGTTCACGGCGCGCCGCTCGCTCGTCGAGGACTTCGCGCCGACGCCCGACGAGCAGGCGCTCTACGACCGCGTCTCGGAGTACCTGCGCCGCGAGGACGCCGTCGCCATCCCGCAGTCGCGCCGCGCCCTCCTCGTCCTCGTCTACCGGAAGATCCTCGCCTCCTCGACCTTCGCCCTCTCACACACGCTCGGCAAGCTCGCCGACGGGCTCGAGGCGAAGCTCGCCGGGGCCGAGTGCGCCGCGCAGGCGGACGCGCTCCTCGACCTGTCCGGGTTCGAGGAGGAGGCGGAGGAGCTCGGCTGCTCCGGGCGCGACGACGGACGCCCGAAGGGCGCGGCCGCGGTGTCGCGCATGCGCGACGAGCTCGCGGAGCTGCGCGCGTGCGCGAAGCTCGGGGCCGGCATCAAGTCGAACGCGAAGGGCGACGCGCTCGCGCGCGGCATCGACCGCGCCTTCACGGTGGCGCGCGCCTGCGGGTGGCCGCAGAAGGCCGTCGTCTTCACCGAGTTCCGGCGCACGCAGGACTATCTGAGGAAGCTGCTCGAGGCGGCCGGCTACAGCGTGACCTGCCTGTCCGGCGACGCGGGTGGACCCGACAAGCGCCAGTCGCTCTTGGAGGAGTTCCGCGGCCGCACGCAGATCCTCCTCATGACGGAGGCCGGCGCCGAAGGCCTGAACCTCCAGTTCTGCAACCTGGTCGTGAACTTCGACCTGCCCTGGAACCCGCAGCGGGTCGAGCAGCGCATCGGCCGGTGCCACCGCTACGGCCAGCAGCGCGACGTGCTCGTCCTCAACTTCCTCAACCGCCAGAACGCCGCCGACGCCCGGCTCTACGACCTCCTCTCGCAGAAGCTGGCGCTGTTCGACGGGGTCTTCGGCTCGTCCGACGAGATCCTGGGCGCGCTCGGCAGCGGCATCGACTTCGAGAAGCGCGTCCTCGACATCTACCAGGCCTGCCGCTCGAGCGAGGAGATCGACGTCGCGTTCAATGCGCTCCGGCAGGACCTCGACGAGCGCATCGAGGCGCGCCTCGCGGCGGCGCGCGCGCTGCTCTTCGAGAAGTTCGACGGCGAGGTGCGCGGAAGGCTCAGGGTCGCGGAGAAGCAGGCGCGCGAGGCCGTCGCGCGGCGAGAGGCGCAGGAGGAGGCGCTCGTGCGGAGCGTCTTCGAGGGCGACGCGGACGGCGAGCCGCCGCCCCCCGTCCCGGAGCCCTCCCCCGCCGACGCGCGGCCACGCGCGCGCCGTGCGCGGCTCGCGAAGGCCGCCGCCGAGGCGGTGAAGACGCGGCCGCAGGAGGCGGTCGCCCTCCTCGAGCTCGACGCGAGGTCGCTCCCGCTCGCCCTCGGCGAGCTGACGGGACGCGAGGGCTGGTGGTTCGCCTACAAGTTCGGCTTCGAAGGCCTCGCCCCGGAGGAGAAGGTCGCGCACCTCATCCTCTGGGCCGACGGCGACCGTTACCGCGCCCTGCAGCTGGACGCGGCCGAGGCGTTCGCGCAGCTCCCCGCGCGCGAGGCGCGGGCCGGGCTCCGCGGCGGTTCGATCCCGATGGGCAGTGCGCACGAGGAGGCGCTCGCCGCGCTCTCCTCGCGGCTCCTCACCGAGTTCGCCGAGCGCACCGGCGCCTCGTACGACGAGGCGCGCGAGCGCTGGGATCGCTCGGCGGAGGACGCGCTCGCCGCGCCGCGCCGCCAGGTGGAGGAGGCGCGCGAGGCGTGGGGGAAGGCGCGCGCGGCGCTCCACGAGAAGGACCTGCTGCTGCGCGACCGCCGCGCGCTCCTGGAGCGCGCCGAGCGCGAGTACCGGCGCCGCCTCGACGAGCTGCGCGCGACCGAGGCCCTCCGCTATGGCGAGAAGGACCGGACGCTCGCGGACCTCAAGCGCCGGGCCGAGCCGAAGGAGAGGCGGACGCTGGTGGCGACGGCGTACTGGCGCTGCGTGTAGCCTACCGGCTCGACCCCGTCCCCGAGCTCGCGGGCGGCGCCTCGAGCAGGAAGTGGATGGGGATCTCCGCGCGCTCGCCCGTGCCTCTCGGGAATTCCACCCCGGAGAGGACGCCGCGCACGCACGAGGTGAGCCCCTCGTCCTGCAGCGAGTCGGCCGCGAGGTGCACGCCGCGCGCCCCGCCGCCGGCGTCGACCTCGGCCACGACGCTGCCGTCGAGACCGGGGTTCTGCTGCAGCGCGCGCGCGTAGCAGCCCTCGAGGTCCTTCTGCTTCGCGAGGACCGCCCGCTTCACATCGCGGCCGCCGTCGCCCACCGGATCGGCCACCTCGACGCGCGGGCGCGCGCCCTGCGCCGCGGTCACGATCGGGCGGTCCCCGCCCTCCCCGCCGCGCGCCAGCACCTGCGCGCCCTCGACGTACTCCCACGCGGTCGGGTCGACGCCGAGCGCGTACGAGCCCGATCCCGCGGAGTGCGCGCAGATCGCCTCCTCGTCGTCGTCGGGCAGCGTGAAGGTGAGCCGCAGCGCGAGCGTCTTGCGCTGCGCGGCCTGCATCAGGCGCTCCGCGGCCGCGGTGTCGAGCGCCACCGGGAGGGCCGCGCTCTCGACGGCCCACACGTGGAGGGCGCCGCCCGCGCCCGTCAGGAACGCCCGCTCGGAGAGCTCGAGCCGCCTCTCCTCCGCATCGTACGGCGCGAACCACAGCCGCCCGGCGGGGATCGTGACTCGGTAACGCCCGTTGAGGGCGGCCTCCCTGCGCGCGGCGTGCTCGGCGCCCGCGCGCGAGCGCTCGACGGCGTTCCCCTTCGGGCGAAGGCGCTCGGTCGGGGTGAGCGCGTCGCACAGCGCGCGCGCCTGGGCCGGGGTGTCGAGGGCCTGGACGGCCGTCGGCGTGGAGGCCGCTGGGGGTTCCACCGTGGGGCGGGCGGTCGTGGGCGGGGACGCGGTGACGGCGAGGGTCAGGGCGAGCGCGAGCATGGCTCCATTCTAAGCATCGGGGCGAGCGACCCGCGCCCTGATCGCCCCAGGCAAGATGGTGAACCGGGCGGGGAGCATCCCGGGCTGCTCGCCGTCCACGTCGAGCAGGACGCGCGCCCCGCCGAGGGGCTCCGCCTCGAGCACGCGCGCGCGGAGCGTCGTCGTGTTGGGGAGCCGCACGTGGGTGCCGTCGTAGAGCATGCTCTTCTTCAGCACGAAGTCGGAGATCCCGAGGCCCTTCCAGACCGTGACGTCGAAGAGACCGTCGTCGACGCGCGCGTCCGGCGCGACCATCATGCCGCCCCCGAAGAAGCGCCCGTTGCACACCGAGAACGAGGTGATGCGGTCCTCACGCCATGGCCCGCCGTCGGCGCGCCAGCGCACCGCCTGGTCGTGCCAACCGAGGAGGGCCCGCGCCGAAGCGATCATGAACGACGCCTTCCCGCCGAGCGCCTTGCTCATGCCGTCCACGTGCTGCACGACCAGCCCGGAGATGCCGAACCCGGCCACGTTGGCGAAGTGGCGGACATGGGGACGGCCGTCGGGGCCGATGAGCTCGATTCGCCCGAGATCCAGCGGCTGCTCCGCGCCGCGCGAGAGCGCCTGGGCCGCCTCGGCGGTGTCCGACGGGCAGCCCAGGCTCCGCTTCAGATCGCCCCCGGTGCCGCGCGGGATGAAGCCGAAGGTGACGCCGGGACGGGCCAGCGCGCCGCCCTCGACGAGGCCGTCGATGACCTCGCTCGCGGTGCCGTCGCCGCCGACCGCGACCACCAGGTTCGCGCCGGCGCGCACGACCTCGCGCGAGAGCACCGCGCCGTCGCCGCGGCGCCGGGTGAACGAGCAGTCGAAGTCGCCGATGGCGCCCCGCACCGCGCGGGCGATCGCGTCGAAGTGGCGCCCCGTCCGGCCGTTGGCGCTGGCGGGGTTCACGATGAGGTGGGGCTTCATCGGGTGGCACCATGCCGCGGCGCGGCGTCTCCGATCGCGCGCGCGAGGAGGTCCTGGACGATGCGCGAGATC
>DASWDS010000231.1:0-6032 GCA_036395165.1 Anaeromyxobacteraceae bacterium
CGGTGCCGGGCGTGCTCCCGTCGGCAGCTCCTCCCGTGCGGGTGTCGGGCGCCGCTCCGGGACCGGCGTCCGGCGCCTCCCGGCTCTTCCCGGTGCAGGCCGCGACGACCCCGCAGCACGCGACCACCATCCAGGACACTCTCGCCATCGCCCCCTCCGGCCCTCTTCCCTGAAAGGTGGCCGACCGGGCGCGCGTGCGCCAAGCCCCGCCTGCGTGGGCGCGGACCCGACGGTGACAGGCGCCCTCGCGCCGCCTCCTCGCGACGGCATGCCGGTCCGCTCCCGTCGCGTTATCGAAACATTGATTTGGACCTCGCCTTCCAGCTCGCGCTGTTCGACGCACGCACGGCCCGCTTCGACGCGTCGTTCTCGACGCTCGAGCGGATCCACCTCGACGAGACGAGCTGGGTCGACCTCGCGCCCTCCTGGGTGCGGGGCGCGGACGCGCTCTTCCTGGAGGTGCTCGCGTCGCGGCGGTGGGGCCAGCGCACCCGCTGGATGTACGACCGCAGGGTCGTCGAGCCGCGCCTGACGGCGCCGTGGAGCGCCGAGTCCGGCGAGCCGCTCGCGCCGCCCGTGCTCGAGCGGATGCGCCGCTGCCTCTCGCGGCGGTACGGGATCGTGCTCGACTCGGCGGGATTCAACCTCTACCGCGACGGCCGCGACAGCGTGGCGTGGCACGGCGACAGGATCGAGAAGGAGATCGAGGAGCCCATCGTGGCGCTCGTCTCGCTCGGAGAGCCACGCAAGTTCCTGCTGCGGCCGCGCGGCGGCGGGCGCTCGCGCCCCTTCAACCTGGGGAGGGGAGACCTCCTCGTCACGGGCGGGAAGACGCAGCGCGCCTGGGACCACTGCGTGCCGAAGGTGGCGCGCGCGGGCCCGAGGATCACGATCGCGTTCCGGCACGACCTCGACCCGCGCGCTTACGCGGGCAAGCGGATGGTCACCCCAGCGGCTCGACCCTGAGCCTCCCGCGCGCGCCGGCGAGCGTCTTCGCGAGCAGGCTCGCGCAGGCGTGGACCGCCGTGAGGTGCGGCGTCGGCGTGCCGGTGATCCTGCCGAGCTCGATGACGGAGCCGACCAGCGCCTCGAGCTCGAGGGGACGGCCCGCCTCGACGTCCTGCAGCATCGACGTCTTGTGCGCGCCGACCGACTCGGCGCCCGCGATGCGCTTCTCGAGCGAGACGCCGAACCTCGCGCCGAGCTTCTCGCCGACGGCCTGCGCCTCGCGCATCATGCTCTCGGCGAGCGCGCGCGTGGCGGGGTGGCGGCAGATGTCCGCGAGGGTGGCGTGCGTGAGCGCGCTCAGCGGGTTGAAGGTGCAGTTCCCCCACAGCTTCACCCAGATCTCCGAGCGGATGTCGCTCGCCACCCGCGCCTTGAACCCCGCCTTCCGGAAGACCTCGGCGAGGGCGCGCACGCGCTCCGTCTCGGCGCCGTCGAGCTCGCCAAGCGAGATGCGGTTGCCCTCGATGTGCCGGATGACTCCGGGCGCGGCGATCTCGGAGGCGGGGTAGACGATCGAGCCGATCACCCGCGCGGCGTCGAGGTGCTCCGCGATGACGCCCCCCGGATCGACGCTCTCGAGGCGCGTCCCCTCGTGCGGACCGCCGTGCCTGGAGAAGTACCACCACGGGATGCCGTTCTGTGCCGTGACCACGGCCGTCGCGGGGCCGAGGAGCGCGCCGACGTCGGCCGCCACCGGAGCGAGCTGGTGCGCCTTCATCGCGAGGACGACGACGTCCTGCGGCCCGGCCTCCGCGATCCGGTCGGTCGCCGCGAGGCGCGCCACGTGCTCGGCGCCCTCCATGACGAGCTTCATGCCGTGCGCGCGGACCGCGGCGAGGTGGGCGCCGCGGACGACGACGGTCACGTTCGCGCCGGCCTCCGAGAGCTTGACGGCGAGGAGGCCGCCGATGGCGCCCGCGCCCACGACGCAGATCCTCATGGCGCGAGCCCCAGCTTGGCGGCGAGGCCGATGCGCTGAAGCTTCCCCGTCGCGCCCTTGGGGATCTCGTGGACGACGACGATCTTGCGCGGCACCTTGAAGTGGGCGAGGCGGGCCTCCGCGAACTCGCGCAGCTCGCGCTCGGTCACGACCTTGCCGTCGCGCAGGACGACCGCCGCGGCCACGTCCTCGCCGAGCTTCTCGTGCGGCATGGCGAACGTGACGACCTGCTGGACGGCCGGGTGGCCCATCAGCACCCCGTCCACCTCGAGCGGCGAGATCTTCTCGCCGCCGCGGTTGATGAGCTCCTTGAGCCGGCCGGTGAGCCGCAGGTACCCGTCGGCGTCGAGCGCGCCCTGGTCGCCGGTCCGGAACCACCCGTCGCTGAACGCCTTCGCGTTCGCGTCCGCGCTCGCGTCGTAGCCGGCGGTGACGTTGGGGCCGCGGATCACCACCTCCCCGATCTCGCCGGGCGGGAGCAGGTTTCCCTGCTCGTCCATGACGGCGATCTCGGGCCCGGCCGGGAGGCCGACGGAGCCGGGCTTGCGTGGCCGCGGCGGCAGCGGGTTCGAGGCCATCTGGTGCGCGGCCTCGGTCATGCCGTAGGCCTCGATGACGGGCGCGCGGAAGGTCTTCTCCAGCTCGGCCATGACCTGCGGTGGGAGCGAGGCGGAGGAGGAGCGGATGAAGCGCAGCCGCGTGCGGGCGACGATCTCGCCGTTGTGGCCGGCGCGCGCCAGGATCGCCTGGTGCATCGTGGGCACCGCGGTGTACCAGGTGGGCTTCACCTCGTCGAGCCAGTGGAAGAACTTGAGGGCGTTGAACCCGGGCGTGCACGAGACCTGCGCGCCGGCCGCCAGCGAGGCGAGGGTGGCCGCCATGAGCCCGTGGATGTGGAAGAGCGGCATGATGTTCAGGCAGGCGTCGCCGGGCCCGAGCGAGAGCGTGTCGGCGATGTGGCGCGCGCTGGCGAGGACGTTCCGCTGCAGGAGCGGGACGATCTTCGGCCGCGAGGTGGTCCCCGAGGTGTGCAGGACGAGCGCGGTGTCGTCGGGACCGGCCGGTCCGCCCCGGGCCGGAGCGCGGGCCGGCTCCCGGGCCACGAGCGTGAAGGTCCCGGCGCCTCGCGCGCGGTCGGCGCGCAGCTCGAGGACCGGGACCGAGAGCATCTTCGCGACCGCGCGCGCCGGCGACTCGAGGCCAGCGTCGACCACGAGCGCCTTCGCGCCCAGGTCGCGCAGGTAGAACTCGAGCTCCTCGGCGCGGTACCCCGGGTTGAGCGGCGCGGTCGTGGCGCCGGCGGCGATGCAGACGAAGGCCGACGCGGCCTCGGGGCCGTTGTGCAAGACGATCGCGACGCGGTCCTCCCGGCCGATGCCGAGGCCGTTCAGCGTCTCGACCGTGTGGCGCGCCAGGGCGGCGAGATCGCGGTACCGGAGCGGCGGCGCGCCTTCGGGAGCGCCGATGGCGCTCGCGCCGGGCGAGCCCCGCTCCAGGAGCTGCGCGATCGATTCTGCGTCGGCCATGTCGAGGACCTCCCCATGGGACGATCGTGCGAGCGGGCGCTTCGTTCAACCGTCCTGGCGGGGCGCCGGGCGTTTCGGACCGCCCGCGGGCGCGTCCCCCGCCGTCCGGGCCGTCCGGGACCCGCCGTCGTGAGGCACCGGGTACGACGCCAGCCCACGTTTCCACTAGAATGCGGCTCCCTCGCTCCCGCCGTCTCGCCCGGAGGCTCCCGTGACCGACATCGCGAAGCGCAACCTCGTGGCCCAGTGGGCGTTCGACACGCGGCCGGTGCTGCTCCGCTTCCACCTCTGGCTCGAGGACGTCGAGGTGGAGCGCGCGCAGGAGGAGCCCGTCTCCGCGCACTCCTTCACGCCTCGCGGCATCGCGCGCTGCCTCGCCATGACCTCCGCGGCGACGGCGCTCGGGACGAGGCTCTTCGGCGGCTTCGGCGCCGGCGCGGGCAAGGACAAGTCCGCCTACAACCAGGTGAAGAAGTCGGCGGACGCGATCAGCGCGTACGTGATGAGCGAGGGGCTCTGGCACCTCACGCGGACGCTCCCCGAGAACCACGCCATCATGGTCTCGCTCGGCGAGGGCCTCATGCCGAAGGCGGGCGAGACGCCCGAGATGGGGGCGAACCCGCTGCTCGGCTTCGGCCGCGTCTACGCGCGCCCGGAGGTGGCGCGCATCGTCGACCGGCGCGTGCGGCGGCTGCTCAACGAGCCGGGTCACACCTTCGAGCACTTCTACGGCTGGCTGAAGGATCGGGGCATCACGCTGTGGGGCGCCGCGGTGGACACCCTCGAGAACACGTCGCGCTTCGCCGAGGGGAAACCGACCGGGCCGATGGCCGTCTTCCACCTCTTCGACTCGCCGCTCTGCGTCTCGCGCCCGTACGAGTCGTACATGGGGTGCATGACCATCCCGAAGCGCGTCTCGCGGTGGGCGGAGCGCGCCTCGGTGCTGCTCGACTACCGCTCGCCGCGCAAGCTCGTCGCGGAGGCGATCGAGGGGGCGTATCCGGGCATCCGCCGGGAGCACATCCACGTCTGGACGCTGCGGGGCAAGAGCCGCGTCGGCCGCCTGGGCAAGCTCTGGGAGGAGTGGAAGGCGCTCGGCGTCCACCTCGTCGAGGACGGGTGGAAGGCGCCCTCGGGTTTCGAGGTGTTCACCGACTCCGGCACCTACGCGCCGACCTTCCTCGTCGGGAGCTGGGAGGACGCCGCGGGCGCGAAGCACGTCTTCATGTGCGACGGCTACGCCGCCACCGCCGAGGCGATGCAGGCGTCGAGCCTCTCCGAGGTGCTCGAGGTCGACGCGACGATGTCGATGTTCTCGCCGAGCTTCGAGCTGCCGTGCGACGCCGAGGGGCGGCTCATGCAGCTCGACCCGAAGGCGCCCGACTACGCGCGGCGCGTGGCGGAGCTGTTCGGCGCGCGCGAGGTCGGCGCGGGCAAGGTCCAGAGCTACGCCGAGGCCATCCGCGAGGCGCGGGAGTCGAACATGCCGAAGGACAAGGGCGTCCTCCGCGCCGACGACTTCCTGCCGGAGAAGGACTGGAGCGTGCTCGCCAGCATCGGGTACATGTGCGACGACCCGTACAGCGGGCTGCCCGGCGTCACCCAGCTCTCGGACGGCGTCTACAAGGTGACGACGCGGCTCGCGACGCGGAAGGCGTCGGCGCGCATCGCATTCACGTTCCGTCTCATGGGCTCGCTCGAGGAGGCGCGCCACGTCTTCAGCCCGCTCCTCGTCCGGTTCCTCGAGGGCGCCGACCACACGCGGCGCGCCGTCAAGATCTCCGACTCCGGCCGCATCCGCAACGAGCTGCAGACCATGCTCTCGCAGGCGCTCGTCCACGAGGGGGACCGCATGCGCGTCCACTTCGATCGGATCGACGAGAGGGTGATGCCGAGCGAGAAGCAGGCGGCGATCCGCAGGGTGCTCGAGTGGTACAAGGCGAACCACCCCGTGTGGTTCGAGTGGCTCGAGATCGCCTGACGCCCGGAGCGGAGCGAGCGCGCCGGGGCGCATGCGCGGGTGCGGCGAAGCCGCGCGCGCATGCGCATGGGACCCGGCCAGCAGGGGTGGGGCCCCGACGAGCTTTGCTCGGCGGGGCGGGGGCGCAGCCCCCGTTCGATCAGGCGCGCCGCCCCCTTTCCAGAGGTCCGGCCGACCGGCGCGCTCACGACGCGCCGGCCGCCGGATGGAGCCGTGGCGACAGGGAGGACGCCACGGCCGATCGCTCCAGACCCCCGGCCTGAGCGGGGGTTAAGTCTTCGCGGCGCGCCGCCGTCACCCCCGAGAGCGAGCGGGATACCGCGCCCTCGCCGGCGCGACGTAGCCCCTTCGCAGGGTGGCGGCGCCGCCGACGTCGCCGCAGGTTTTATCTCGCACGCGAGCGCCGAGGGCGAGACTGACCGTGCCACGTCGAAAAACGGCGCCGCTGGTGGCGGCGCTCCTCCTCCTCGCGGGCTCGCGATCGCGCGGCGACCAGGGACCCGGAGACCGGACCCTCGTCCCCGGCCTCATGGGCTACAACGCGCTCCCCGCGCTCCCCAACGCCGACCCGAAGATC
>DASWDS010000232.1:0-2947 GCA_036395165.1 Anaeromyxobacteraceae bacterium
CGTAGAGGTCCGGCCGGCCGCGGCGGCGCTCCTCCTGCGCTCGCTCGATGATGCCCAGCCACGCGCGCCCGCCCATGGCGACCACCTCGCGCCAGCTCGGGCCGTGGTCGCGCGCGAGCGCCGCCACGACCTCCTCGCCGAAGCGCTCGGGCGCCGAGACGCCGTCCCGGAAGAGCTCGAGCGAGGAGGTCTTGCCCGCGACGAAGTGCGTCGCCTCCAGCACGAGCGCGCGGACGCGCGCCGGGAAGAGGATGGCGACCCAGGCCGCGATGACGGCGCCGTCGCTGTGCCCCCAGAGCGAGGCCGCGTCGATGCCGAGCGCGTCGAGGACGAGCACCGTCTCCTCGGCCATGAGCCGGTGGAAGCCGTCGGGGAGGGCGGGGATGCGGTCGGAGCCGCCGTAGCCGATCCGGTCCGGCGCGATGACGCGGTGTCGCGGCGCGAGCGCCGCCATCACGCCGTCGAAGGGATACGCCTCGTACCCCCAGCCCCCGTGCAGGAGGAGCACGGCCGGCCCCGCGCCGCGCTCGCGGAGGTGGACGCGCAGCGGCGAGCGGCCGGGTGCCACCGGCGAGCCCGGAAGGTGGAGGAAGGGCACGAAGACCTCGCGGAACGCGTCGACAGCAGCAGCGAAGCTGTGGTTTGCTTGGGAAATCCCCAGAGCTGCTTAGCCGGGTGACGGCCGTTCCGCCTCACCGACGACGATTGCGACTCTTTCCAGCGCGCAGGAGAAGAGACCCCATGGCGACCCCCGCGTTCCAGTACCAGGACCCGTTCCCGCTCGCGAAGGACGAAACCAAGTACCGCCTCCTCACCCGGGACGGCGTCTCCGTCGCGAGCTTCGACGGGAAGGAGATCCTGAAGGTCGAGCCGTCCTCGCTGGCATTCCTCGCGCGCGAGGCCATCCGCGAGTGCTCCTTCTTCCTGCGGCCCGCCCACAACGAGCAGGTGGCCAAGATCCTGGGCGATCCCGAGGCGTCGCAGAACGACAAGGGCGTCGCGCTCGCCTTCCTGCGCAACGCAGAGATCGCCGCCCGCGGCGAGCTGCCCATCTGCCAGGACACCGGCACCGCCACCATCGTCGGCAAGAAGGGTCAACAAGTCTGGACGGGCGCCAGGGACGAGGAGCACCTCTCGAAGGGGATCCACGAGACCTACACGAAGGAGAACCTCCGCTACTCGCAGACCAGCGCGCTGAACCTGTACGACGAGAAGAACACCGGGACGAACCTGCCGGCGCAGATCGACCTCTACGCGACCGAGGGCGCCGAGTACAAGTTCCTCTTCGTCACGAAGGGCGGCGGCTCCGCCAACAAGACGATGCTCTTCCAGGAGACGAAGGCGCTCCTCACGCCGGAGAGGCTGGAGAAGTTCCTCGTCGAGAAGATGAAGTACCTCGGCACGGCGGCGTGTCCGCCGTATCACGTCGCCATCGTGATCGGCGGCACCTCGGCCGAGGGGTGCCTCAAGACCGTGAAGCTCGCGTCCACGAAGTACTACGACGGGCTCCCGACCAGGGGGAACGACCAGGGCGTCGCGTTCCGCGACCTCGAGCTGGAGGAGAGGCTGCTCCAGGCGGCCAACAAGCTCGGCATCGGCGCGCAGTTCGGCGGCAAGTACTTCGCCCACGACGTGCGCGTGGTGCGCCTGCCGCGGCATGGCGCCTCCTGCCCGGTCGGGCTGGGCGTCTCCTGCTCCGCCGACCGCAACGTGAAGGCGAAGATCAACAAGGAAGGCGTCTGGATCGAGGAGCTCGACCACAACCCCGGCCGCCTCATCCCGGCGCCCTACCGGACGGGCAAGCACGAGCACGGCGTGCCGATCGACCTGAACAGGCCGATGAAGGAGATCGTGGCGGAGCTGTCGAAGCACCCCGTCTCGACGCCGCTCCTCCTCACCGGCACGCTCGTCGTCGCGCGCGACATCGCGCACGCCAAGTTCGCGGAGCTCGTCGCCGCCGGCAAGGGCGTGCCCGAGTATCTCCAGAAGCACCCGGTCTACTACGCTGGTCCCGCGAAGACGCCCGCCGGAAAGCCGTCGGGATCCTTCGGGCCCACGACCGCCGGGCGCATGGACTCGTACGTGGACCTGCTCCAGTCGCACGGTGGCTCCCTCGTCATGATCGCGAAGGGCAACCGGAGCCAGCAGGTGACCGACGCGTGCAAGAAGCACGGAGGGTTCTACCTCGGCTCGATCGGCGGCCCGGCGGCGTTGCTGGCCGAGGAGAACATCAAGAAGGTGGAGTGCATCGACTTCCCCGAGCTGGGCATGGAAGCGGTGTGGAAGATCGAAGTGGTGAGCTTCCCCGCGTTCATCCTGGTGGACGACAAGGGGAACGACTTCTTCAAGAAGCTCGGCGTGTAGCGCCGCTGCCTCGCGGCACCTGGGCCCCCGGGGTTTCTTCCCCGGGGGCTCTGTCTTAGAACCCGTCCGTGAGCGTCAGCGAGACGCAGACCGCGATCGAGCAGCAGCTCGTGAAGGAGCGCGCCGGCTCGCTGGCGCAGGCGGTCGAGGCGCTCGAGGCGGCGCTCTCCGCGCTGCGGCACGGGGGGCCGCGGCGGAGCGACCTCCTGGAGGAGGCGGGGGAGCGGCTCTGGTACGTGGTCGTGCAGCGCGAGGCCCTCGGGCTCACGCGCCACGAGGTGCTCTACGAGGTGCTGCGCGTCCCGCGCGAGGTCCGCGGCGCCATGGGGCCGCGGCCGCGGCGGTGAGGCGCTACTCCCCGACCTCGTTGAAGTCGTACTTCCCGATCGCCTGGACGAGCAGGTAGCGCACCGGCCGCTCCGACCGGTTCACGACGCGGTGGACGCGCCCGGGGGCGATCCGCTGGCGCTCGCCGGGCCGGAGCGTCACGATCTCGTCGGGTCCGCGCAGCCCGATCTCGAGCTCGGCCTCGAGGCAGAAGACGTCGTCGGTGACGACGGTGTGGAAGTGCCAGGGCGTGCCG
>DASWDS010000233.1:0-14929 GCA_036395165.1 Anaeromyxobacteraceae bacterium
GACGTTCGTCAACCTGCTGGCCGCCGCGGGCGGGGTCCTCTGGATCGCCCTCGCCCGGTGGCCCGCTTCCCCGCTGCGATCGTTCGGCCTGGTGGTATGGTTCGCGACGCTCGGCGTCGTCGTCGCGACGGGGGCGCTCGAGCTCTTCTGGCGCCGGCGCCGCGACCTCGCTGCGGCGGCGCTCCCGCGACGATGACGCCGCCCACCACCATCGCGAGGCGCCCCAGCGCTCAGGACTTCCTCGAGCTCGTCGAGCGCGGCCGGCGCGGCCGGCTCAAGCTCTACATCGGCTTCGCCGCCGGCGTCGGCAAGACCTGGCGCATGCTGGAGGAGGCGCACGCGCTGAAGCAGCGCGGCGTGGACGTGGTGGGCGCGCTCATCGAGACGCACGGCCGCGCCGAGACCGCCGCGCTCATCCGCGACCTGGAGGTCGTCCCGCGGCGGAAGGTCGAGTACCGCGGCGTCATCGTGGAGGAGATGGATCTCGACGCCGTCGTCGCGCGCAATCCGCAGGTCGCCATCGTCGACGAGATCCCGCACACGAACGTCCCGGGCTCGAAGAACAAGAAGCGCTACCAGGACGTCCTCGACCTCCTCGGCCACGGGATCAACGTCATCGGCGCGCTCAACATCCAGCACCTCGAGTCGCTGAACGACCTCATCCAGCGCAACACGGCGGTGACGGTGCGCGAGACGGTGCCCGACGCGTTCCTGGAGCAGGCCGACCAGGTGGTGAACCTCGATCTGGCGGTGGAGGATCTCGTCGAGCGGCTCAAGGCGGGGAAGATCTACCCGGCCGAGAAGATCCCGTGGGCGCTCGAGCACTTCTTCCGCGACCAGAACCTCGCCACGCTGCGCGAGCTCTCCCTGCGCGAGGTCGCGGAGAGCCTCGATCGATCCGCGGCGCAGGCGGCGCGGATGGGCGAGACGCCCGCCGCCACGCGGGGGCGGGTCATGGTGGCCCTCTCCTCCAACCCGCCGCACGCGCTGGCCCTGCTCAGGCGCGGCTCGCGCATGGCGGGCCGCCTCAACACCGACTGGTTCGTGGTGTACGTGGAGACGCCGAGCGAGGCGCCGGATCGCATCGACTCCGAGTCGCAGCGTCACCTCCTCACCAACATCGAGAAGGCCCGCGAGCTGGGCGCCGAGGTGGTCCGGCTCCGGTCCGAGGATCCGGCCGCGGCGCTGCTCGACTTCGCGCGCTCGCACCGCGTGAGCGACGTCATCGTGGGCCGGACCGAGCAGCCGTGGTGGCAGCGCCTCGTGCGCCGCTCCGTGCTGCAGCGCCTGGTGGACGAGGGCGCCGGCCTCGACGTGCACATCGTCTCCTTCGAGGGCGAGGAGCTGCGGCCGTGACGCTGCGCGCGAAGCTCCTCCTCGCGCAGGCGCCGCTGGCGCTCGTGCTCCTCCTCTGCCGGCGTACCGCGGCGTGCAGGCGGCGGTCGACCAGGTGCTCGCGCTCAACCAGGACGCGATCATCTCGAAGAGCGAGCGCTCGCGGCGCGCCGCCGAGCGCAACGGCACGGTGGTGGTGCTCGCGACCGTCGCCGCGCTCGCGCTCGGCCTCGTCCTCTCGCTCACGCTCACCGCCCGCCTGCTCCGGCCGCTGCGCTTCGAGGTCCGCGACACGGGAGAGGGGATCGCCCGCGAGCACCTCCCCCGCATCTTCGACAAGTTCTATCGGGTGCCGGGCGCGCGCTCGGGCGGAGTCGGTCTCGGGCTGTACATCTCGCGCGAGATCGTCGAGTCGCACGGCGGCGCCATCGGCGTCGAGAGTGAGCCGGGAGAGGGGAGCCGCTTCTGGTTCACCTTGCCGGTCTCCGAGCAGCAGACGGCCGCGGCGTAGCAGGGCGCGCTACAGCTTCCGGTGCTTCAGCGCCGGCAGCTCCCGGCGCACCTGCTCCAGCCGCTCGCGCCGCACGGGCGCGATGCACACGCCCTCGCCCTCGCCCGGGCAGCGCGCCAGCACCACGCCCCACGGGTCCACCACCATCGCGTTCCCGAAGGTGACCCGGTTCGCCGAGTGGCGCCCGGCCTGCGCGGGGGCGAGCACGTAGGCGAGGTTCTCGATGGCGCGCGCCCGCAAGAGCACCTCCCAGTGGTCCTTGCCCGTGTAGAGCGTGAACGCCGCCGGGATGGTCAGGATCTCGGCGCCGAGCGCCGAGAGGTTCCGGTACAGCTCGGGGAAGCGCAGGTCGTAGCAGACGGTGAGCCCGATGCGGCCGAGCGGCGTCGGGACGAGGACGGCGCGGTCGCCCGGCGCGACCGTCTCGGACTCGGCGTAGCGGGCGCCGTCGGGAATGGCGACGTCGAAGAGGTGGATCTTGCGGTAGGCGGCGAGGACGGCTCCGTCGTCCGACAGGAGCACGCTCGTGTTCGCCGTCTTCCCGGGCACGTCCACCTGCTCGGCGATCGACCCGGCGAGGACGTGCACGCGGCGGTGGCGCGCCACGTCACGGAGGGCGGAGATGGTCGGCCCCTGCAGCGTCTCGGCGCCGTTGATGCGGTCCTCGTCCTTGCCCATGAACGCGAAGTTCTCGGGCAGCCCGACGAGCTTCGCGCCGAGATCGGCCGCCTCGTTGACGAGCCGGAGGGCCATCTCGAGATTGCGCGCGCGGTCCGCCGTGGAGGTCATCTGCGCCGCCGCGACGAGAAAGGTGGAGAGCGCCATCCCTTCCATGTATCACCGCTCGACCGCCGAGGCTTCACGTGTAAACTGACGGGCTCGCATGCGCGGCTTCTACACCACCCACGAGGCGGCCCGGCTCCTCGGCGTGTCGCTGCCGACGGTGGTGAACTGGATCAAGGCGCGCCGCCTGAAGGCGCACCGCACGCCCGGCGGGCACCGCCGCATCTCGCGGGAGGACCTCGCGGCGTTCATGGTCCGGCATGGGATGCCGCTCCCGGAGGAGCTCACCGGGGCCGCTCCCGCCCGTCGCAAGGCCCTCGTGCTGGGCGACGTCGGGCCCATGCGCGAGGGCCTCGCGCGCCAGCTCGCCGAGGGCGGCTACGCCGTCGAGCTGGCCTCACCGGGGTTCGCCGCCGGAGCCGCCGCCGCACGATTCCAGCCGGACGTCGTCGTCCTCTCGCCGGCCTCGCCAGACGGCGGCGAGCCCCTGGCCGGGCTCCGAGCCGACCGCGAGCTCGGCGCCGTGCCCGTCATTTGCATCGGGCTCGCCGATTGGGCTGACCGCCTCTCCGACGCGGGCTGCACGATCGTCCTCGCGCGTCCACTCCCCGATGGAGCGCTCCTCAGGGCGGTGGGGGATGCGCTCTCCGCCTCGGGTGCACCGGCCCGGCGCTCCCGGGCGCGGTAGCTCCCGGGGGATGTCGGCCCCCCACCCACCCGAGC
Organism: Anaeromyxobacteraceae bacterium; assembly: GCA_036395165.1. GTDB lineage: Bacteria > Myxococcota > Myxococcia > Myxococcales > Anaeromyxobacteraceae > Anaeromyxobacter_A. The sequence goes on from DASWDS010000233.1 coordinate 3,353, forward strand.
CGTGCACGCAGGACAGCCGGCCGGCTTGCCATGTGGCCGCCCCACGCTAGGATCGGTGTCAGCTGTTCGAGGCCTCGCTTGCCGCGTCCCATCCGCTTCACTCTCGCCGCGACCGTGCTGGCCACCGCCTGCGCGAGCGCGAGGCCGATCGAGGCGCGACCGCCCGCGGCTCCAGAGCCTCCGCCTGCCACGTTCCAGCGCCAGGCCTCCTCCAGCGCGATCGCGGAGTACATCCGCGCGCGCCTCGCCGAGGCGGCGGGCGACCGCGCGGCGGCGCTCGACGCGCTCCGGCTCGCGCTCGTCCACGACCCGTCGAGCCCGCAGCTCCGCATCGCTTACGCGGAGGCGCTCGCGCGCGGCGGGCAGCTGGAACGCGCCGAGGGTGAGGCGCGGCGCGCCGTCGAGCTCGCCCCCTCCGGCGCGGCGGCGGCGGACGCGCGCACCATGCTGGGGAAGGTCCTCGTGCTCTCCGGCCGGCGCAGCGCCGCCGTCCAGGAGCTCGACGCTGCGGCGAGGATCGAGGCGGAGCTCGCCGGCGAGCGCAGGAAGGACGATCCGCAGGCGCCGCTCGACCCCGAGCCGTGGCGCGCGGCGGCGCGCGTGCGCCACGAGATGGGCGACGAGGCGGGCGCCGCCGCCACCTGCGAGCAGCTCGCGAAGCTCGACCCGGCGGAAGCCGCGGCGGCGCTGCGCGAGCTGGCGGGGAAGCTCCTCGAGTCGAGGAACGCCGACGCCGCGGAGCGGCGGCTGAAGCGCGCGGTCGAGCTCGCGCCGGGGGAGCCCGAAGGTTGGAAGCTCCTCGCGCGCATGGAGCAGGGGCGTGACCACCTCGGCGAGGCGCGCGCCGCGTGGGAGCAGGCGCTGGCCGCGGACCCGGACGACGCCGACGCGCTGCTGGCCGCGGGGCAGCTCGCGATGCGCCAGGGCGACGTCAGCACGGCGCGCGAGCGGCTACGGCAGCTCCTGCACACGGCGCCCGACGAGTCGGTGGCGAAGGTGCGCGTCGCGGCGGCCTGGCTCGACGCGAAGCAGCCGGCGGAGGCGCTCGACGCGGCCGCCGGGGCGAGCGACGACGCGCGCCTCCTGTACCTGCGTGGCGTGGCGCTGCAGCAGCTCCATCGCTGGGCCGAGGCGGCGGTCGCCTTCGGGGAGGTGAAGCCCGCGAGTGGCGAGATCTACTTCAGCGCACGGGTGAGCCTCGGGTACGCGCTCGCGCGCGCCGGACGCCCGGCCGACGCGGTCCGCGAGCTCCGCCGCGCGCTCGAGGAGATGCCCCGGGATCCTGCGCTCCTCTTCGCGCTCGGCGAGGCGTTCGATCGCGCGGGGCAGCGGGACGCCGCGCTCGCGCAGATGCGCAAGGTGCTGGCGGTGAAGGCGGACCACGCCGAGGCGCTCAACTTCCTCGGCTACGCCTACGCGGAGCGCGGGGAGCGGCTCGAGGAGGCGCTCTCGCTCGTCGAGCGCGCGCTGAAGGTCGAGCCGGAGAACGGCTACTATCTCGACTCGCTGGGCTGGGTCCTCTTCAAGAAGGGCGACCTCGCGCGCGCGGTGGCGGCGCTGGAGCGCGCCGAGGCGGTGGCGGGCCCCGAGGCGACCATCCTCGAGCACCTGGGCGATGCGTACCGCTCGGCGCACCGCCCCGCCGAGGCCGCCGCGGCCTACAAGCGCGCGCTCGAGGCCGCCGACCTCGGGGCCGGCGATCCGGACGTCGCGCTCGCGTCGCGCCGGGCTTCCGTCGAGCGCAAGCTCCGCGACCTGGGTGCCCACCCGCGCCCTGCCACCACCCGCCGCTGAGTTGAGCGGTGAAGGACCCCACCCGCGCCTTTGACAGTGCGTGATCCGGCCGCTACGGTCGGCCGATGACCGTCCCGTCCTATCCGCCCGCGGCAGAGGCGAAGCACGAGGAGGGGTTCCTTCACTCGAAGGACAACCTCCGCCTCTACTGGCAGCGCTACACGCCGCCCTCGCCACGCGCGACGGTGGCGGTCATGCCGGGCGGTGGCGATCACTCCGGGCGCTACCCGGCGCTCACGGCGGCGCTCGTCCGAGCCGGGTTCGAGACGGCGCTCCTCGACTTCCGTGGCCACGGCCAGTCCGACGGCCGCCGCTGGCACATCGACGCGTTCGGCGACTACCTCGACGACATGGACGTCTTCCTGGCGCACGTGCGAGAGGGCGCGGCGGGCAGGAAGGTCTTCGTCGTCGCGCACAGCATGGGGGCGCTCATCGCCGCCACCTGGGCGCTCGCGCCGGCGCGCGGCGTCGCGGGCTTCGTCTTCTCCTCGCCCTACTTCCGGCTGAAGCTCGAGCCGCCCAGGCTCAAGGTCCTCGGGGCGCGGCTCGTCGGCACCGTCGTGCCGTGGCTGCCCATCTCCACCGACCTGCACGTACAGGACCTCACCACCGACGAGGAGATGCAGCGCTGGACGATGGACGACCCGCTCTACGGACGCGCGACGACGCCGCGCTGGTTCGTCGAGTCGCAGCGCGCCCAGCGCGAGATCCTGGCGGGGGCAAAGGCCTTCACGCATCCGTTGCTGATGCTGCTGGGGGGCGCCGATCCCATCGCCGACGTGGAGGCGGGGAAGGCTTTCTTCGACGCCGCGCGCTCCAGCGACAAGGAGCTGAAGCGGTACGACGGCTTCCGGCACGAGCTCTACAACGAGCGCGAGCGACAGCGGCCGGTCGGGGATGCGGTCGCCTGGCTCCAGGCGCGTGCTGTGTAGGCGAACGCTTGGTCGTTGACGCCTCAGGCGGGGCACCTCTATTCTCGCGTCCATCCCGCAGGGCGGGTACGCGCCCGCCTGCTCCGGAGGAGCTCTCCCACATGGCAACAGGTATCGAGAAGGCGCCAGCGCCCCGCCCCGGCGCTCACACCGTGATCGGCACGTCGATCGTGATCGACGGCGAGATCTCGGGCGACGAGGACCTCGTCATCCAGGGCACGGTCAAGGGCAAGATCGCCCTCAAGGAGAGCCTCTTCGTCGAGGGCTCCGGCGTCATCGAGGCCGACATCGAGACGGCGAACGTCGAGGTCTCGGGCCAGGTGACGGGCAACATCGCCGCGAGCGAGAAGGTGGAGCTCAAGGCCGACTGCAAGGTGGTGGGCGACATCCGCTCGCCGCGAATCCTCATCGCCGACGGCGCCGTCTTCAAGGGCAGCGTCGACATGGACGTCAAGGGGAAGTGATCCGTGGCCATCTCCGAAGGCAGCACCATCATCGGTGAGTCGATCCTCATCAACGGCAACCTCAACGGCGACGAGGACCTGACGGTCCGCGGCCGCGTCGAGGGCACGCTCACGCTCACGAAGACGCTCGTCGTCGAGCCGACCGGCGTCGTCAAGGCCGAGGTGCAGGTCAGGAACTGCATCATCTCGGGCGCGGTCGTCGGCAACGTGACCGCCACCGAGAGCGTCGAGATCACGAAGGAAGGGCGCATGGTCGGCGACATCGCCGCGCCGCGCGTCATCATCGTGGACGGCGCCACCTTCCGCGGCCGGATCGACATGGGCGAGGTGGACGTGGAGCAGGGCGAACGCCCCGCGCTGGCCCGCGCGTCGTCGCGCCCTGCGCTGCGCCCGCCGCCGCGCCAGCTCGCCCCCCGCGTGGAGCGGCCGCCGGAGCGCGCCGAGAAGGACGGCGAGCAGAAGGCGTCGCTGGCCGAGAAGGCCGCGGCCGCGGTGAAGCCGCCTCCTCCGCCCATCCCGGTCGCGATGGGCGCGGTGAAGCGCAAGGTCATCGTCCGGCGGAAGTAGCCGGCCCGTGGCCGTCGAGCACGAGCAGCGCGGCGCCGCGCCCGCCCACGCCACCGGCGCGGTCGAGTTCGTCGCCATCGAGGAGATCGCGGGCGACGAGGCGTTCCGGGTCCGGCCCGACGGCGACGTCTCGCAGCTCGCGACGAGCCTCGGGCGCCTCGGCCAGCTCGCGCCGCTCGAGCTCAGGCCCTGGCCCGCGGCGGCCACCGACGGGCCGCGCTGGCAGGTCGTCTCCGGTTTTCGCCGCCTCGCGGCGATGCGCCTGCTCGCCCGCGAGCGGGTGCTGGCGCGCCTCCACCGCGAGCTCTCCGACGACGACGCGTGGGGGCTCGCGCTCGGCGAGGCGCTGCTGCACGAGCCGCTCACGGGCGACGAGCTCGAGGTGCTCCGCGAGCGGCTGCGCGAAGACGGCGTCGCGCCTTGGGCCGAGGAGCTGGTGGACGAGGCGCTCGTGCGCGCGCCCGTGGCCGCGGAGCTGCGCGAGAAGTTCTACGACTACTTGACCTCGACCGAGGGTGATCCGACCTCGACCTCGACCTCGAGCGATTCTGCCCCCTCTCCCTGGAACGCAAGCGGGGGGAGGGGGAGTGAATCCCCGATCCCGACCCCGATCCCGACGATGACCGACATGGACACCGTCGAGATGACCCCGGAGGAGCTGGTCGCCGATCTGGCGGCGCGCCTCTCGGCGCTGAACCAGGATCTCGCGACGGCGTTCGAGGTCTGGCAGGAGCTCCCGCCGGAGGGCCGGAGGGTGCTCGTCGAGCAGGCGCGCTACATCGGGGCGCTGCTCCCGTTCATGGAGGCGGACGAATGAGCGTCACGGCGGATCGCGCGCGGCTCCTCGAGCTGTTGCGCGAGCTCTCGTTCGAGCGGCGCAAGGTCGTGCTCGCCTCGGGCAAGGAGAGCGACTTCTACATCGACTGCAAGCGGACCGCGCTCACCGCCGAGGGCCACGTGCTCATCGGGCGCTGCCTCTTCGACCGCGTGCGCCGGCTCGCGCCGCGCGTCCGGGGCGTGGGCGGGCTCACGCTCGGGGCCGACCCGCTCGCCTCGGCCATCGCGCTCACGAGCTTCCTGCAGTGGGAGCGTTGGCGAGCGCAGGGGCAGCCGGATGAGGCTGCCCCGGAGCGAGAGGGGGGCGCGGGGGGGCCGTATCCCCCCGCTCCGGTGGATTCCTTCATCGTGAGGAAGGAGCCGAAAGGACACGGCACCGGCCAGTGGATCGAGGGGCGGAAGACCATCCCCGACGGGAGCCGGGTGGCCGTCCTGGAGGACGTGGTCACCACCGGCGGGAGCGCGCTCAAGGCGATCGAGCGCTGCCGCGCCGAGAAGCTCGAGGTCGTCGCGTGCTTCGCGCTCGTGGATCGCAGGGAGGGCGGCCGCGAGGCCATCGAGGCGACCGGCGTCCCGCTCGACGCGCTCTTCGCGCGCGAGGACTTCATCGGATGAGGCGGGCGGGCACCGCGCTGCTCGTCGTGATCTTCTCCGCGGGGTGCTTCGCGACGCAGCCGCGGCCGCCGCCCGACGAGGGCGACTGGGCCGCCGCGCGCGACCGGGCCAGCCGCTCCGCCAAGCTCTACGACGGGTTCGCGGCGGGCGCCTTCGCGCGCGTCGTCTACCTCTCGCCCGAGGTCCGCGAGACGCGCGCGAACCGCGTCGCGATCTGGAGCGCGATGACCGCCGAGGAGCGCGACCGGCTCCTCGCGACCGAGCGCGACGAGGCCACGAAGTACGACGACTTCGTCCTGTCGCTCTTCACGCCCGACCGCCCCGACAACGACCTCGACGCGCCGAAGAGCGTCTGGCGCGTGGCGCTGGTCGTGCCGGGCGAGGGCGAGGCGCTGCCCGTGAGGATCGAGCAGCTCCGGCGCGACGCGACGCTGCGCGCGCTCTACCCGCTCTTCAGCGACTTCGACGTGGTCTACCGGATCCGCTTCGCGCGCTGGGCCGCGCCGCTCGCGACCCGCCCGTTCACGCTGCGCCTCGCGGGCGCGAAGGGGCGCATCGACCTCGCGTACGGCCCCACGCCCTAGAGCCCCAGAGCTTCGCTATCAGTCGAAGTCGCCGCGCGCGACCACCGTGTCGTGGAGCAGGCGCTCGTCCGGCTTCGGGAAGTCGAGCAGGTAGTGCAGCCCGCGCGACTCCTTGCGGCGGCGGGCGCACTCGACCACGAGCATCGCGACGTCGGCGACGTTCCGCAGCTCGACCAGGTCGGGCGTGATCTTGTACTGCCAGTAGTAGTCGCGGATCTCGCCGCGCAGGAGGTGCAGCCGCGTGCGGGCGCGCTCGAGCCGTTTCATCGAGCGCACGATCCCGACGTAGTTCCACATCAGGCGCCGCACCTCTTCCCAGTTGTGCGTCACCACGACGCCCTCGTCCGGGTCGAGCGCCGCGCCCGGGTTCCAGTCCGGAACGGGCAGCGGCGCGACGCGGATCGAGGCCAGGAGCTCCTTCGCGTGCAGGGCCGCGCGGCGCCCGAAGACGAGGCCCTCGAGGAGCGAGTTCGAGGCGAGCCGGTTGGCGCCGTGGAGACCGGTGCAGGCCACCTCGCCCACGGCGAGGAGCTGCGGCAGGGACGTGGCGCCGGCGAGGTCCGTCACGACCCCGCCGCACTGGTAGTGCGCCGCCGGCACGACCGGGATCGGCTGCACCGCCATGTCGATCCCGAACTCCTTGCAGGTGGCGTAGATGTTGGGGAAGTGCTCGATCAGGAACGTCTTCGGCAGGTGCGTCATGTCGAGGAAGGCGCTGTCGTCGCCGCGGCGCTTGATCTCGGCGTCGATGGAGCGGGCCACGATGTCGCGTGGGGCGAGCTCGCGGCGCGCGTCGTAGCGCGACATGAACGCCTCGCCGTCGCGGTTGCGCAGGATCCCGCCCTCGCCGCGCAGCGCCTCCGAGATGAGGAAGCTCTTCGCCGCCGGGTGGTAGAGGCAGGTCGGGTGGAACTGGAAGAACTCCATGTTCGCGACCGCCGCGCCCGCCCGGAACGCCATCGCCACGCCGTCGCCGGTCGCGACGTCCGGGTTCGTCGTGTAGAGGTACACCTTGCCGGCGCCGCCGGTGGCGAGGACGGTGACGCCCGCCGTGAAGGTGGAGATCTCGCCCGTCTCGCGGTCGAGCACGTAGGCGCCCAGGATCCGGTTCGCCCCTCCCAGGCCGAGCCGCCCCGAAGCGAGGAGGTCCACGGCCACGGCGTCCTCCACGATCCGGATACCCCGGGCGTCACAGGCCGCGAGCAGCGCGCGCTCCACCTCCCGGCCCGTGGCGTCCTTCGCGTGCGCCACGCGCCGGCGGGAATGGCCACCTTCCCGGGTGAGATGCAGCCGCTCGCCCTCGTGGTCGAACTCGACGCCGACCGACTGCAGCCAACGGATGCGCTCCGGCCCCTCCTGGACCGTCACCTCGACCGCGTCACGATGGCAGAGGCCGGCCCCCGCGACGAGCGTGTCGTCGATGTGCTTGCCGAACTCGTCGTCTGGTCCCAGCACCGACGCGATGCCGCCCTGGGCGTACTGGGTGGACCCTTCCGAACGCTGTCGCTTCGCCAGCACCGCCACCGAACCGTGCTGCGCGGCCTCGAGGGCGAAGGAGAGCCCGGCGATACCTCCGCCCAGGACAAGGAAGTCCACGTGCTCACGCGGAGAAAGGCGTGCCATGTCATACCTCTATCACGCGATGGAGGGACCGGAATAAAGTTGTCGCTTCGGATGTGACCCTGGTACCTTTTTCTGTTCGGAATGGCTCGTCCAGTCACCATCCTCGCCCTTCTGGGGGTCCTTGGCCTCGCGGCGCCGGCTGCGGCTGACGACGTGTACTCGTTCGTGGACTCGGATGGCGTCATCCACGTCACGAACGTCCCGCAGGATCCGCGTTACCATCGCCTGAAGCAGAAGGCGCAGGCGGGCGGCCTGCACCGGATGGCCGTCGCGGGGCGCGCTCCGCCGCTGCTCCTGCGCCGCACCTCGGAGTACGACGAGCACCTGCGTGCGGCCGCCGAGAAGTACGGCCTGCCCGTGCCGCTGCTCAAGGCCGTCATGGCCGTCGAGTCGAACTTCAACCCGGCGGCGGTCTCCGACAAGGGGGCGACCGGGCTCATGCAGCTCATGCCCGCCACGGCGCGCGACATGTACGTCGCCGACCTCTACGATCCGGCGCAGAACATCGAGGGCGGCGCGCGCTACCTGCGCCACCTGCACGATCAGTTCGGGAACGACCTCGAGAAGGTGCTCGCGGCGTACAATGCCGGCCCGCAGGCGGTCCGGCGCTCTCGCGGCGCCGTGCCGCGGATCCCGGAGACGCAGGCATACGTTCGCAAGGTGCTCGCGCTCTACGACTCCTACATGAAAGGCCGGTAGCCGCTTGGCGCGCGCGATGAGCGAAGACGAGGTCGAGGGCCTCGACGAGGAGTTCCTCTATCACCTGAACCGCGGCGCGGACCTGCTCGCGAAGGGCGAGCTCGAGGCGGCGAGGACGGCGCTCGCACGCGCGAGGGAGCTGCGCCCGAAGGACCCGAAGGTGCTGGGGCTGCTCGGCCAGTCGCTCTACAAGGCCGGGAGGTACGACGAGGCGGTCGAGGTGTACGGCCGGCTCGTGGACGAGAGCCCGGTCGAGGCCGCCGCGCACATCAACCTCGGGCTGGCGAGCGTGAAGGCGAAGCGCTACGCACAGGCGGTGCGGCAGCTCGAGATCGCGCTCGACCTGAACCCCGACCACAAGAAGGCCATGGGCTACCTCGGCCTGGCCTGGCTCGAGCAGGGCGACTTCGCGCGGGCGCGCGAGTGGTTCGAGCGCGCCGGCAGCGAGCAGATGATCGCGAAGTGCGACGAGCTGCTCGCGCTCGCGAAGCCGGCCGTGGAGGCCGTGGCGCTCGGCGACGCCCAGCCCGAGCCGACCGCGAGCGCGCCCGTGCCGAGCCCCCGCCCCGCCCCGGCCGCCGGCGCCGCGCTCGGGCTCACCGCCTTCGCGGCGGCCCGCCTGGTCGCGCCGGCGGGCGCGGGAACCTTCTGGCTCTCGGGCGGGCTCCTCGCCGTCCAGGTCCGCGGCGACGTGCTCACGCGCGGCGAGGGGCTCCTCGCGATCCGCGGCGGCGTGCGGCTCGTCGGCGAGGTGAAGCGGTTCCGCGGCCGCGCCACCGAGAAGCCCTTCGGCGTGGGACCGCGGCGCATGCTGCGCGCGTCGGGCGAGGGCGGGCTGCTCTACCGCGTCGCCGGGGCGCGCTTCACGCCGCTCGACCTCGAGGGCGAGTCCGCCTACTTCCGCGAGGAGGTGGTGTTCGCCTTCGAGGACGCCGTCGCCTTCGAGAACGGGCGCGTCGCCTCGCGGCTCGGGCCCGACCTGAACCTCGTGCACGTGCGCGGGCAGGGGCACCTCCTGCTCGCCACCGCGGGCGAGGTGGTGACGGTGGACGTCTCGCGCGATGCGCCCGTGCGCGTCCCGGTCGCGGCGCTGGTCGGGTGGACGGGCGCGCTCACGCCCCGCGTCGCGCCGCTCGTCGAGGCGGCCGCGGCGGACGCCGGACCAGAGGAGGGCGAGGGGCTCGCGGTCGAGCTCGTGGGCGAGGGGCGGGCGCTCATCGACGAGGGGGCGGCGGGATCGCGCCGGTAGGGACGCGTGGCGAGGTCGCTGAAGAAGGAGCTCTGGAGCGCTCCGAACATCATCACCCTCGTCCGGATCGGGGCGATCCCGGTGTTCCTCGTCTTTACGTACTACGAGTCGAGGCTGCACTCGTTCATCGCCGCGCTCGTCTACTCGGCGACGTCGGCGACCGACTTCCTCGACGGCTGGCTCGCGCGCCGGATGAACCTCGTCACGGTCATCGGCAAGTTCCTCGACCCGCTCGCGGACAAGCTCATCGCCATGTCCGCGCTCGTCATGATGGTCCACCTCGGGCGCGTGACGGCGTGGATCGTCATCGTCGTCATGGCGCGCGAGTTCGCGGTGACGGGCCTGCGCACCATCGCCATGAGCGAGGGCATCGTCATCGCCGCCGGCCAGGAGGGGAAGTACAAGACCGCCCTCCAGCTCGTCGCGATCGTCTTCCTGCTCCTCCACTACGCCTACCCGATCGACTTCATCGTCGGGACCGCCGTCGTGGACGCGAACCGCGTCGGCACGGTGCTGCTCTACATCAGCGTCTTCTTCTCGGTGTGGTCCGCCTGGAACTACTTCGCGGGCTTCGTCGACGCGGTGTACGCGAAGGACGCGCAGGCGGAGCGTGAGGAGCAGGAGCAGAAACGGAAGGCGGCGCGCTAAAACGTGCGAGCATGATTCGCGAACACGCGAGCGAAGATGGGATGAGAAGGCCGCTCTCCGCGGAGTCGGGGCGTTAAGCCCTGCTCCATGGAAGCGAGAGGAGAGCGGCCCATGGGTAATCGTAATGCGGTGTTTGTCGGTTGCGACCTCGGCGACAAGCAGAGCGAGATCTGCGTCATGGATGGGGTCGGCGCCGTGATCGAAGCGAAGCGGGTGCGGACGACCAAGCCAGCGCTGGTGCAGGCGCTGCGAAAGTACGGCCGTGCCCAAGTAGTGGTCGAGGCGGGAACGCACTCGAGGTGGGTGGAAGACGCTCTGAGTAGCGCGGGCCACCAGGTCGTCGTGGCGAACCCTCGTCAGATCAAGCTCATCTGGGGGAGTCGGAAGAAGACGGACCGCACCGACGCGATGCTGCTGGCGCGGCTCAGCCGCGTCGATCTGACCCTGCTCGCGCCCGTAAACCAGCGTAGCCACGGCGCACAAGTGGATCTTGCGTCGCTGCGGTCGCGAGACGTCCTCGTGTCTGCTCGGACGAAGCTCGTGAACCACGTCCGCGGACTCTTGAAGCAGTTCGGCGTGCGCGTGGAGGGCTGCTCTACGGCAGCCTTCGCCAGCCGCGCTGGCGAGGTGGTCCCGGGAGAGCTCAGGCCGGCGCTGGTCCCAGTCCTCGAGGCGCTCGGTGCAGTGACGAAGCAGATCGCGGTTCACGACCGGCAGATCGACCAGCTCGTGAAAGGGTGCCCCGTCGCGACGCAGCTCGCGCAAGTGGACGGGGTCGGCCCCATCACCGCGCTCGCCTTCAGGCTCACCATCGAGGATCCGGCCAAATTCAAGAAGAGCCGCGTCGTGGCCGCGTTCTTGGGGCTGGTGCCAGCCAAAGACCAGTCGGGCGCGTCCGATCCGCAGAAACACATCACCAAGGCGGGGAACCCGTTCCTGCGCCGATTGCTGGTCCAGTGCGCGCACAGGCTGCTCGGCACATTCGGACCAGACTGCGATCTCAGGCGATGGGGACTCACGCTCTGCGCGCGCGGCGGACCGGCCGGGAAGAAGCGCGCCATCGTGGCGGTAGCGCGGAAACTCGCCGTAGTGATGCACCGGGTGTGGGTCACCGGCCGGCCCTACGACCCACACTTCAGCGCGCTCGCAGCGGCCTAGCTGGCAAAGAAGAAACCGTGTCCGACGCCTTCACAGATCCCCGAGTTCGCTTGTCTCCGGCGACTGCGAGCAGCTCGCTTGTAGGCGGACGAGGCCATGCCTTAGCTCCCGACCTCGAAGCGAAGACTGCAGCGCCACTGAGCAACCGACCCCAGCGTGCACCGAGCCGAACGGCTCACGAGAGTGCGAATGGAAGCGTGGTCGAGGATCTGCTCTGGCAAGGACAGGACGGTGGAAGGCACTTGACGGCGTGCGGCCTTCTCATGGAAGCGAGCGCGCCGGGGCGCTGCCGGAGAGGCGGCGCATGCCGCCTGCGGCAGCGCACGGGACCCGGCCAGCAGGGAGGGGCCCCGACGAGCTTTGCTCGGCGGGGAGGGGCGCAGCCCCTTGCGAAATGGCTAAACGAG
>DASWDS010000234.1:0-5847 GCA_036395165.1 Anaeromyxobacteraceae bacterium
GCGCGGAACGCGAGCGCGCCGTCGATGCTGCCGCGGGCCGCGGCGAGCCACGCCGGCGCCGCCTGGCGGCGGACGAGCGCGCCCGCCGGCGTCCCGGCGCGGAGCGCGATCGGGCTGTCCAGGATGACGCTCGGCACCGCCTGCGCGTGACGCGTCACGTCCGCGAGGACGTCCGCAGGCAGGTTCGCCGCGGCGAGCTTGCCCGCGGCGATCTCCTCGTTGGACGTGTCCGAGAGCTGGAACGACTGCAGGCGCCCGATCGCGATCGAGTCCTCGATCGTCCAGGGCGCGATGTCGTCCACGGTCGCGGCGAACACGCTGTACTGCGGGTGGAGGACGGCGCCGCTCTTCCCCGCCTTCACGTCGGCGAGCCAGCGGTTCACGCCGTCGGCGTAGCGCTGCGCGAACGCGCGCAGGGCCGGGTCGACCTGGTCCGCGATGACGTCCTCCACGTGGTGCGTGCCGTTCGCGGCCGTGAGGCGCGACGTGAACATCGTCCGGAGAAAGATGTCCTGGTTCGGGTTCGCGAGCGCCCCGAGCAGCTCGCCCAGGCGGCCGCGCGCCGCCTTCCGGAACAGGTCCATCTGGAACATCCGGTCGCGCGCCTGCACGTACCCGAGCGCGAACGCGCCGTCGGCGTCGCTCCCGGCGTAGATGTGCGGGACCCCGAGCCCGTCGTAGAGGACGTTCACGTCGGCGCCGAGCCCGGCGACGCCGGCGACGCGCCCCGTCACCTTCACGGAGTCGAAGTCGCCCTTCTTGTTCGAGGAGCACGCGAGGAGCAGGACGGCGAGCGCCAGGGCGAACGGACGGAGCATGGCTGTCCCCCGGAAGAGGTGCCGATCCACCACATTCTGGACGGTTCTTGTCAGGCCGGCGCGTCACGGGAGGGGCAAGCGTTCCCGCGATCTCGACCGCGATCTCGACCTCGGACCTGCGCCGCGGCGACCCTACTCCACCTTCCAGCTCGTTCCCTGTGGCCCGTCCATGAGCGCGACACCCATCGCGAGCAGCTCGGCCCGGATCGCGTCCGAGCGCGCGAAGTCCCTCGCCTTGCGCGCCTCGGCGCGCTCCGCGATCCGGCGCGCCACGAGCGCCTGGTCGATGGCGCGGCGCGAGGCGGCGCGGTCGCGCAGCGCGAGGAGCGCGTCGGCGGGGGCGCGCTCCAGGATGCCGAGCTCGCGCCCGACGAGCCGCGCGTCGCGCGCGAAGCGGGCGAGCGTCGCGCGCTCCTCCGGCGTCTTCTTGCCCTTCCTGTCTGCGAGCGCGTTGGCGGCGGTGAAGGCGTCGGCGAGGATCCCCAGCACCGCGGCGGTGTTGAAGTCGTCGTCGAGCGCAGCGCGCGCGCGGTCCACGAGGTCGTCCTCGCCGCCCTCCGCCGCCGTCACGCCGTCGGCGAGCCGGTCCACCCTCTCGAGTGTCTCGTAGAGGTAGACGAGCCGCTTCTCGGCGCTCACGAGCTCCACGTCGCTGTAGTTGATGGGGTTGCGGTAGTGCGTGTTGAGGAGGAACACGCGCATGGCCTCGCCGTCGAACTTGGCCAGCACGTCGCGGATGGTGAAGAAGTTGCCGAGCGACTTCGACATCTTCTCGTTGTCGATCTCGACGAACCCGTGGTGCATCCAGTAGCGGGAGAAGCTCTCGGCGCGCAGGTCGTCCGAGAGCGCCGCCACCGACTGGGCGATCTCGTTCGTGTGGTGCGGGAAGATCAGATCCTTCCCTCCGCCGTGGAGGTCGATGGGGGTGCCGAGGTGGGCCTCGCTCATGGCGGAGCACTCGATGTGCCAGCCCGGCCGGCCCTTGCCCCACGGCGAGTCCCAGGCCGGCTCGCCCGGCTTCGCGCCCTTCCAGAGCGCGAAGTCGAGCGGGTCGCGCTTCGCGTCGCCCGGCTCGACGCGCGCGCCGGAGAGGAGGTCGTCGAGGTTGCGCTTCGAGAGCCGCGCGTACTCCGGGAACTTGCGAACCGCGTAGTAGACGTCACCGTTGCCCGGCGCGTACGCGAACCCGCGCGCGACGAGCCGCTCGATGAGCGAGACGATCTGCGGGATGTGCCCCGAGACGCGCGGCGCCACGTCGGGGCGCACGTTCCCGAGCGCGTCCATGTCCGCGTCGTACGAGCGGGCGAAGAAGTCGGCGAGCGCCAGCGGGTCCTCGCCCCGCTCCGTCGCGCGGTGGATGATCTTGTCGTCCACGTCGGTGAAGTTGCGGACGTAGGTCACCTCGAACCCGCGCGCGCGCAGGTGGCGCACGACCACGTCCCACACCACGTAGCTCCGCGCGTGCCCCACGTGCGCGTGGTCGTAGACGGTCGGGCCGCAGGCGTAGAAGCGGACCTTCCCCGGCTCGATCGGCGTGAACTCGCGCTTCTTCCCGGTGAGCGTGTCGAGGATCTGGATGGGCATTGCTCGTCCGTTCTACTCCACCACATGGCGGATGAGGGCCCGCACGTTGATGGACGCCACCACGAGCAGCACGAGCGAGAGGAGCGGGCGCGACCAGCGCGCACGCGGCCGCTCGCCGTCGCGCAGCACGGTCCAGGCGTCGCCGGCGGGGAAGCCACGGTCCGCGAGCGCCGCCACGATGGGTCCGTACTCGGCGGACCGCGACCGCGGCAGGAGCCGGCCCTCGAAGACGTTCGTCGCGCCGCCCGACGCGGGCCGGTCCACGACGAGGTTCGTGCCGAGGAGCCCCAGGACGCGACGCTCGCCGCCGCGCGTCTCGGAGGCGCGGACCTGCGCCACGCCGGCGCCCTGGATCCGCACCAGCCGGTTCGGCCGGGCGCGCTCCAGGTGATAGGCGCCGGGCGCGCCGAGGTCGACCGCGGCGGCGGGCGAGAAGAAGTAGGCGGTGTCCGGCGCGAGGTCCCACAGGAGCCAGGCACACGCCCCGAGCGCGAGCAGCGCGAACGCGGGCGATCGCGCGAGCAGCGGCGAGCGCCGCCGCCTCGGCGGCGCGGCTTGCTGGGCCACCGGATCCGCGTCGGGCGTGCGGTCCGAGAAGAACGCGCGCTCGGGATCGCCGTCGGGCGGCGGCGCGCCGGATGGGCGGCGCTCCTCGGTCATCCGGCCGCCCTCACCAGGAGCGCGACCGCGTGCGCGGCGATGCCCTCGCCGCGGCCCACGAACCCGAGCTTCTCGCCCGTCGTCGCCTTCACGTTCACCTGCGCGGCCGAGACGCCCAGGGCCTCGCCGAGCCGCGCCCGCATCTCCGCGGCGCGCGGCGCGATCTTGGGCCGCCGCGCCGCGAGCGTGACGTCGCAGTTCCCCACCCGCCAGCCAGCCTCGCCCGCCTTGCGCACGATCTCGCGCAGGAGGACGAGCGACGAGACGCCCTTCCAGCGGGGATCGGTGTCGGGGAAGTGCGTCCCCAGATCGCCCAGGCCGGCGGCGCCCAGGATGGCGTCGCCGATGGCGTGCGCGCAGATGTCGGCGTCGGAGTGGCCGAGGAGACCGTCGCCCTCGAACTCGACCCCGCCCAGGACGAGCGTCCGGCCCGCGGCGAAGGGGTGGACGTCGTACCCCACCCCCATCGCGACCGGCGCCTCGAGCCGGGCGCGGGCGCGCGCGACGTCGTCGGCGGTCGTGATCTTGACGTTGCCGGCCTCGCCCGCGACGAGCGCGACAGGAAGGCCGAGCCGCTCCACGAGCGCGCACTCGTCGGTCGCCTCCGCGGCGGCCGCGCCGGCCGCCTCGAACGCGCGCCGGAGGATGTCGCGCCGGAAGGCCTGCGGCGTCTGCGCGAGCCAGATGGAGCGGCGATCGAGGGTCTCCGCGACGCGAGCGGGCGCGGCCGCGTCCGCGCGCTTCACCGTGTCGCTCGCGGCGAGCGCGGCCAGCGCGGCCCCATCGCGCGCGGCCGCGAGCGCCACGGCGCGAGCGAGGTCGGGCGTCGCGAACGGGCGGGCCGCGTCGTGCACGAGGATGACGGCGCAGCCGTCCAGCGCGGCGAGCCCGTTCCGGACCGAGTCCGCGCGCGCGGCCCCTCCGGCGACCACCGTCACGGGTCGCGCGAGGACCGCCAGCTCCGCCCGCGCACGCGCCTCGTCGCCGGGCGGGACCACCGCGACGAGGTCGTCGACGAGCTCGCAGGCGGCGAGGGCGCGCGCGCTCCGCGCGAGGACCGTCTCGCCGCCGATCCGGAGCCACTGCTTCGCGACCCCGGCGCGCCGACCCGAGCCGCCCGCCGCGAGGATGGCTCCCACTCGCTCGCCGCCGATCATGCAGACCTCCTGCCGCCTGGCATCGTCCCTGCTACCTCACGCGCCGGATGGAGCGCGCCGCCGCCGATCCGGGGAACCGCCGCCGCAGAAACGACCGCCGCGCGGACGGTGGTCCGCGCGGCGGAGGCTTTCGGGTCTGGCCCGTCGCGCCCGGGCGCGACGGATGGCGCGGATCACTGGATGTTGAAGATCTTCTTGAGGTCCGTCTCGACGTCCTGCTCGTCGCAGTCCTTCGCGATCGCGAGCTCCTTGATGAGGAGCGAACGCGCGGTGTCGAGCATCTTCCGCTCGCCGAACGAGAGGTCCTTGTCCGACCGGAGCAGGTACAGGTCGCGCAGCACCTCGGCGATCTCGAACACGGAGCCCGTCTTGATCTTGTCCATGTACTCGCGATAGCGGCGATTCCACGTCGTCGAGTCGACCGAGACCTCCTTCTCGCGAAGGATGCTGTAGACGCGCCGGACGTCCTTCTCGCCGATGATCTCGCGCAGGCCGACCGAGCCCACCTTGTTCATCGGGATCATGATCTTCATCCCGTTGTCGAGGATGCGGAGCACGTAGAAGGACTGCCGCTGGCCGGCCACCTCCTTGTGCTCGATGCCCATGACCTCGCCGACTCCCTGTCCTGGGTAGACGGCCTTGTCTCCAACCTTGAAATTGTGGCCAATGGGGCTAGGCTGCGTTGCAGTTCCAGGCATCAATTCCTCCGACCCTCGCCGCGAGTGGCGGAACCCAGGCTCCTCCTACTTTCGGGGGGAACGGGCAGGGTGCCGAGTCGCGGGACCCTACCACAGGTTGACCAGCCAGTCAATCTAGCAAAGTTCGCGCAGGTCGTGGGTGGTTTCGACCCCGATCACCACCTCGCATGGGTGCGACGGTGAAGCGCCGGCCGCTCGTCGCGCTCGCGGCGGGGTTCGCCTTCGGAACAGCTCTCCCCGGCCACGGCTTCCCGGTCGCCGCGGCGGCCGCCGCTGCCCTGCTCGCGCTCTCGCCGCCGCTCGCACCGGCCGGCTTCGCCTGCGCAGGCTTGCTCGCGGCGTCGTCTACCCGCGCGCCGCCGTCTCCGCCGCGGGGTGGAGACGCCGTGCTCGAGGGGCGGGTCGCGTCGGTGCCGGAGCGGCTGGACGACCGCGTCCGCTTCGTACTCGCCGGCCGGGACGGGCAGCTCGTCCTCGCCACCGTCCCGCCCACGACCTGGCCGCTCGCCCTCGGCGACCGCATCCGGGTCGAGGCCCGCCTCCGCGCGCCCGAGGGGCAGCGCAACCCCCGGGGCCGGGACCGCGCCGCGGAGCTGGCGGCGAGGGGCATCGCGGTCGAGGCGCACGCCACCTCGCCGCCCGCGCGCGTCGCGGCGCCCTCCCCGCTCGCCGTCCTCGAGCTGGGGCGGAGCCGCTTCGCGGAGGCGGCCGCGCTGGCGCTGCCGCCGCGCGAGGCGGCGCTCGTGCGCGCCATCGGGGCCGGCGATCGCAGCGGGGTGGACGCGGCCACGAACGACGCCTTCGCGCGGAGCGGCCTCGCCCACCTCCTCTCCGTCTCCGGGCTGCACCTCGCGGTCGTCGCCCTCGGCGCGTATCGCGTCCTGCGCTCGCTCCTCGCGCGGGTCGCGCCGCTCGCCGCGCGCGTCGAGC
>DASWDS010000235.1:0-1838 GCA_036395165.1 Anaeromyxobacteraceae bacterium
CTCGTGCCCCAGGCGCCCCTCGATCTCACCGACGCGGAGCGCCGCGAGGTGCTCGCGCAGGCCGAGGCGGCGCCGGCGCCGCAGCTCACGCGTCTGTTCGACCTCGCGCAGGCGGGGGTGAGTGAGGTGAAGGAGTCGGAGCAGCCGCGCTATGCGTTCGAGGTCGCGCTGCTCAAGGCGTGCTTCCTCGCGCCGGGCACGGACGTGCAGGACCTCATCGCCAGGGTGGAGGCCCTCGGGGGTGGAGGAGGCGGCGGGACGATCGCGCCGGCTCGGTCGGCGCCGGCCCCTCTCCCCGCAGGCGGCGCGAGGGGGATGAAGGCCTCGATCCCGACCGCGACCGCGACCCTGACCGCGACGCCGACCGCGCCCCCGCCCCCGACCAACGCTTCCGCCGCGCCTGCCGATCGCTGGCGCGCCGCGGTCGGAGAGGTCGAGCGCGTGAGCGCCCAGATCGCGAACGCGCTCAAGCAGGCGGTCCTGGTGGCCCTCACCGACGCCGAGGTGTCGGTGCGAATGCCGCCCGGGATCGCGCTCTCGACCGTGGAGCGGCGCCGGGCCGAGATCGAGGCCGTCCTCGCCCGCCACTTCGGCCGGGCCGTCCGCCTCGCCGTGACCCAGGGCGCCTCCGCCGAGCCCGCCGCCGGAGCCGGGGCGCCGCAGTCGCTCGCCGCGGTGGAGCAGGCGGAGCGGGACGCGCGCGCCTCGCGCGTGAAGGCCGCGGCGAAGGCGCACCCCCACATCCAGGAGACGGCCAGGATCCTGGACGGTGAAGTGACCAAGATCGAGGAGCTTTAACATGCCCGGCATCGACATCCAGCACCTCATGCGGCAGGCGCGCAAGCTCGAGAAGGCGATGGAGGACGCGCGCGGCTCGCTCGATCAGCTCTCGGTCGAGGCGGAGGCGGGCGGCGGGCTCGTGAAGGTCAAGATGGACGGCCGCTGCGCCGTCCTCAAGGTCGAGATCGACCCCAAAGCCATCGATCCCAACGACAAGGCGCTGCTCGAGGATCTCGTCGCCGCCGCCGTCAACGCCGCCGGCGACAAGGCACGCGTCGCCGCCGACGAGCACCTCAAGAAGGCGACCGGCGGCATCAAGGTGCCGGGGCTCCCGTACTGACTCGCCCGTGTGGTCGTTCGAGCATGCGATCGGCGTCAGCGGGCGAGTCAGCGTGATGTCCGGGCTCGCTGCGCACGGCGCAGCGAGCCCTCAGTCTGGGGGGAGCGGCCGCGCTCCCCCCAGACCCCCCACGGTGTAGGCACGGAGAGGAAGGCGAGAGAACCGAGATGGCCGTCGCGGACCCCATCGCACGCCTGGTGAAGGAGCTGGCCCGGCTCCCGGGCATCGGCGAAAAGACGGCGCAGCGGCTCGCGTTCCACGTCCTCAAGGCGGGCGCCGGGTACGCGGGCGACCTCGCCGCCGCCATCACCGCCGTCGTGCGCGACGTCCGGCTCTGCTCCTCGTGCCAGACCCTCACCGATCGTGATCCATGCCCGATCTGCGCCGACCCGGAGCGCGATGCGCGGACGATCTGCGTCGTGGAGGGCGTGCCCGACCTCGTCGCCGTGGAGCGCACACACGAGTACCGCGGCCGCTACCACGTGCTGCACGGCGCGCTGTCACCCCTCGACGGCGTGGGTCCAGGCGACCTCAAGATCCGCGAGCTCCTGGTCCGCCTCGAGCACGCGCCGGCCGACGAGGTGGTGCTCGCCACGAACCCCGACATCGAGGGCGAGGCGACCGCGCTCTACCTCCAGAAGCTCCTCAAACCGCTCGGGATCAAGCTCACGCGGATCGCCCAGGGCATTCCGATGGGTGGCGACCTGGAATACACCGA
>DASWDS010000236.1:0-3859 GCA_036395165.1 Anaeromyxobacteraceae bacterium
AGGCGACGGCGGCGCCGAGGTCGGCCGGTTTGCCGCCGGCGGCCGCGAGCGCGTTCCCCAGGGCGTCCACGGCGCGCACGGTGAGGTGCGCCCGGCCCGGGAAGTCGTTCACCAGGATGGAGAAGACGAGCCGGTCGCGCCCGGCGGTCTCGACGTAGCCGGAGAGGCTCGTCACGCTCTCGAGCGTGCCGGTCTTGGCGCGGAGCCGGCCCTCGCAGCCCTCCATGCGCCAGCGCGTGGTCCCGTCCTTGCCGGCGACGGGGAGCGCGGCGACGAAGTCGGCCATGACCGGGAAGCGCCGCCACATCTCGCGCAGGAGCGTCACCGTCTGGCGCGCGCTGAAGCGGTTCGTGTCGTTGAGGCCCGAGCCGTTCTTCATCACGTAGGCGCCGCGCGGGATGCCGGCCTCCGCCAGGAAGTCCTCCACCGCCTCGACGCCCTTCGGCCACGAGCCGGGCGGCCCCCGCTTCTCGGCGCCGAGCGTCTTGAGGAGCTGCTCCGCGACGAAGTTGTTGGAGGTCTTGTCGAGCTGGCGGACGATCTCGCCCAGCGACTCCGACTCGGCGACGACGAGCAGCTTCGCGCCGGCGGGCGCGCCGCCGTGGCGGACCTGGCCCTTCACCTTCACGCCGCGCAGCTCGAGCAGGCGCTTCAGGGTCCAGCCGAAGTAGGCCGGCGGGTCGTCGATCTTCCGGTAGAAGACCTGGTCGCGGCTGCCGAGCGGCAGGCGCGCGTCGACGACGATGCGCTGGCGGCCATTCGGGAGGCGGAACGACGCGGGCGTCACGCGCCGCCGCCCGTTCGCCTTGACCGTCTTCGTGCGGTTGTCGATCTCGAGGTACTCGCTCGCGGGCTCGATCTCGACCCGGCCCTTGTCGCCGGCGCGCGCGCCCGCCGCCACGTGGATGGCGACCGAGTTGAAGTTGAGCGAGAGCGCGCCGATGGGGGCGAGGTACGAGCGGTCGCCCTTCTCCTGATCGTAGCCGGGGCCCTCGCGCTCGCCGTCGAAGTAGGCGTCGTCCACGAGGATGTCGCCGGTCACCACCTTCACCCCGCGATGGGCGATGTCGCCGGCGAGCGCCCACAGCCGCTCGGTCACGAGGGTGGGGTCGCCCTTGCCCTTCACGTACAGCGATTTGACCGTGCCGCCCGCCGGGGCCCCGTCGGCGAGGACCTCGGTGTCGAACCGGTACTCGGGGCCCAGGCGCGCCAGCACGGCCGCGCTCGTGAAGAGCTTCACGTTCGACGCCGGGTTGAGGAGCGCGTCGGGGTCGTGCGCGTACAGCACCTGCCCCGAGTCGAGCGACGCGACGACGATGCCGGCGCGGGCGGCGTGGAGCGTCGTCTGGGCGACGATCGCCTCGAGCGCCTGCTGAAGCTGCCGCGCGCGGTCCGGCGCGGGCCGCTCGGGCGGCTTTTCCGCCTTCTCGCCCGGGAGGGTGCGCGCCGGAAGGGCGAGGCCGGCGAGGAGGGCGAGTGGCGCGAGCGAGCGAGCGATCGACATGGGGGGGCGGGTGACTGGCGGGGAGAGGGGCGGGCGCGAGTATAGGGAGCGCCGCCTCTTTCGGGAAACCGGCGACGCGGCGCGCGCATTTCAGGCGTTTGACACTCTCGCCCTCGCCGGATAGCCTGCTCTCACATGAGACCCAGTCTCAACAAGAGCGATTCCGGCGTGGCGGGAACGGCGGTGCCGGGCACGGCGGCCGCGACGCCGGAAGAGGCGGTGGACGTCACGAGCACGGCCCGGGCCCTCGCGAGCTTCGAGCGCTATCTCGCGACTCGCGCGCTGCGGCTCACGGCGGCGCGACGCGCCATCGCCGAGGCGGCGCTGGCGCACGCGGGCCATTTCCCCATCGACGAGCTCGTCGAGGACGTGCGGCGGCGCGGCATCGAGGGATCGAAGGCCACCGTCTACCGGTCGCTCCCGCTCCTCGTCGACGCTGGAATCCTGCAAGAAGCCGTCATCACGGGCGAAACGAAGAGCTACGAGGTCTCCGCCGGCCGAGAGCACCACGACCACCTCGTCTGCCGTCGCTGCGGGAAGGTGGTCGAGTTCGAGCTCGACGCGTTCGAGATCCTGGAGCGCGAGATCGCGGCGCGGCACGGCTTCCTGCTCGAGGGCCACCACCACCAGCTCACCGGCACCTGCGCGGAATGTCAGGCGAAAAAGGCCGTGCCAGGGATGGCGGCGGCGATGCCCGGCACCGGGCCAGGCGTCGGGCCTGTTGAGACTTGATCGCAATCGAAGAGCTCGAGGGTAGGAGGACACACATGTCACGGGAGAGCAGGAACGGACCCATCCGCTTCGGGGACGAGACGGCGGGTACGCCCGCGTGCTGCGGCGCCGGTGAGCTCCGCTGCGGCTGCGGAAGCCTCCTCGCCCGCGTCGTGGGCACCATGGTCGAGCTGAAGTGCCGGCGCTGCAAGCGGACCTGGCACCTCCCCCTCGACCGGTCCTGACGTTCACCTCCCTCCGCCTGGGAACGGGCGCGAGCGGGAGGGGGGACGTCCGGCGGCGGCCGCCACCGCGGCCCGAACCTGCGCCGCGTGCTCGAGCCGGGCCGCCACCCGATCGATCATCTCGCGGCGGGCCGACGCGAGCGCGGCGGCGCCGAGCCCGAGCGCGCAGGCCACCACGCGATCGAGCTCCTCCTGCGCGGGGCGCGCCAGCATGGCCGCGAGATCCGTCGTGACCGGATCGCGCGCGAGCGCGTCGCGGCACCCGGCCAGCGCCGCGCGCAGCGGCGCGAGCGAGCGCGGGAGCGGGAACGGCGCGGCGGCGAGCACGCGGCAGTCCACGTCGGCGATCGCCTGCATCCCGGTGAGCTGCCGCGCGGCGCGGTCGATCGCGAGCCGCACCGGCGTCGCGCCGAGCACCGTCCCGAGGAGCCACGGCTCGAGGTCCTCCGCGGGGAAGAGCGCGTGCCACTTCTTGTCCTCCCACACGCCGTCGGGGTTCAGGAAGGCGAAGGCGCGCGCGCCAATCTTGGCGGGGTAGAGGACGGGCGCCGGGGCGCGCCCGGGCGCGACGATCCACCAGGGCGAGCGCCCGGCGCAGGTGGGCCGCCGGTGGACGCCGAGCGCCTCGCCGCGCGCCACGTAGGCGAGCGCGGCGGCGCCCGCGCGGGCAGGACGGAAGAGGACGCGCGCGGGATGGCCGGCCTCCGGCGCCGCCGCCTCCTTGAGCGAGGCGAGGATGGGGCCGACGTCGCCCTCGTCGAGCGCGACCTCGCCCGCGAGCGCGCTCGCGAAGCGGCCGCCTCCGAGCGGAGAGAGGTGGAAGAAGCCGTTGCACCCCGACTTCATCCCGAAGCGCACCGCGCACACGTCGCCGACGCGCACGGCGCCGCGCGGGCCCGGCGCGGCCGCGGCGACGAGCCTGAGCCGCGCGCTGCCCGAGCGTCCCCCGAGCGCCGCCACCTCCGGCGGCGCGAGCTCGGCGAGCGGCACCGACGCCTCGACCGCGCGCGTCCCCGCGTGGCCGCGCGACCAGACCGCGAGCGCGGTGTCCACGGACGCGGCGAAGCTCCCCGCCACGCGCGAGCGGAGCAGGAACGGAAAGCCGCCGCGCGCGCGCGCGTCCGCGAGGAGCGGCGCCGCCGAGCGCGCGGTGTCGAGCGCCCGCGGCCACACGAGCGCGACGTCCGGCGCGTGGGCGAGCGCGACCGCGGCGAGGTGCGCGGAGAGGTCCGCCTGCCGAGAGAGGCCGCTCCGCCGCGCCGCGCGCGCCTTGTCGGCGGCGGCGAGCGCCTCGTGCCGGAGGAAGGGCGGGTTCGAGAGGATGAGGTCGGCGGCGGGCCAGGGGGCGGCGAGCGCGTCGGCGCGCGTCACGTTGGCGCGCCCGCCGAGGAGCCTGAGG
>DASWDS010000237.1:0-7605 GCA_036395165.1 Anaeromyxobacteraceae bacterium
GCGCGCCTGGCGGAGCGCGTCGGCGCCCTTGTCGAGGAGCTGCCGCGCCTCGAAGAAGCCCGACTCGGCGCGCAGGTTCTTGAGATCCTCGCGCTGCGCGGCCGAGAGCCCGGCCAGCTTGTCCGCGCGCGCGAGCCAGGAGAGCGCGCGCTCCACCATGTCCGGCTTCTCCGTCGCGAGGTCGTCGCGCGCCCACTTCGCGAGGAGCTCGTAGAGCGCCTGGTCGAGCCCGGCGCGGTCCTCGAAGGTGCGCTCGTCGTCGAGCTTCACGCCGGGCGGCGGCTTCAAGGGCGCGTAGGCCTGCGCGAGCAGCGGGTCGTCGGTCTTGAACGCCTGCCGGCCGACCGGGAACAGGACGCCCTTCTTCACGGAGAGCGTGCCTTCCTCGTAGACCAGCGACCACTGCCGAGCGTTTCGCTCCGCGAGGAGCCACCCCACGAGCCCGAGCAAGAGGACGATCGCGAGGGTGAGCACCGTCGAGCGGCCGCTCGCGGGCTTCGCCCACCGGCGCTCTTCTTCTTCCGCCATCCGTCAGGACCTCACGACGCCGATGTACGGCAGGTTGCGCAGGCGGCCGTCCCAGTCGAGACCGTAGCCGACCACGAAGGCGTCCGGGATCTCGAAGCCCTTGTAGTCGATGGGCACCTTCACCTTCGCCCGCGCGGGCTTCTCGAGGAGCGCGCAGACCTTCACGCTCGCGGGACGGCGCGTGCCGAGGTTCTCGAGCAGGTACTTCATGGTGAGGCCGGTGTCGACGATGTCCTCGACGAGCAGGACGTGCTCGCCCTCGATCGGGCGGGACAGGTCGTTCGTGATGCGCACGACGCCGCTCGACCTCGTGCCCTGGTACGAGGTCGTGCCGATGAAGTCGATCTTGAGCGGCAGGTCGACGGCGCGCGCGAGGTCGGCCATGAACATGAAGCTGCCCTTGAGGACCCCCACGAGCTTCAGGGGCTTGCCGGCGTAGTCGCGCGTGATCTCGGCGCCCATCTCGGCGATGCGCGCGCGGAGCTGCTCCTCCGAGAGGAGCACGTCGAGCTGCTCGCCTTCCAGTCTAGACATAGGCGTTGTTCATGATCTCGCCGAAGCCGCCGCCGCCGGGGACGATGTACTGGTGGTCGGTGAGGCCGCGCTCCTCGTCCCAGCGCGCGCCCGGGACGGTGGCCATGACGTCCGGCGACGAGAGGCCGCGGTCGAGGCGCACCGCGTACACGACGACGTCCGGGTGCTCCTTCGTCATTCGCCTCAGATACTCCGGCGTGACGATGAGGTGGATGTTGATGATGCGGCGCGGCTTGCCGGGGACCTTCTTCTTGTAGGTCTGGATCGCCTCGGAGAGCGACGAGCCGGTGGCGCCCATCGGATCCGGGAAGAGGAGGAACGCGTCCTCGACGTCGCCGCCGATCTTCATCCCGCCGATGCCCGCTCCCACGACCTCCTCGTTCGCGCCCAGCATCCGGCTCATGATGATGTGGTCCTGCCGCACGCGCCGCGAGTCGAGCGCCACGTTGAGGAGGTCGTAGACCGTCTGCGACGGGATGGCGCCCGCGCGCGCGATGTTCACGGTGACGGCGCGCGCCGAGCGATCGAGCACCTCGCCGTGGAAGACGCCCGCCGGCGTCACGTCCACCATGCGGGTCGGGACGTCGACGACGACGCGCGGGAACTCCGCGTTCATGACGTCCTCGAGGAGCCGCCCGTAGATGTCCACCACCAGCCGGTTGATGGCTGGCTGGATGGTCTCCTTCGCGCAGAGGAGCGCGAGCTGGGAGAGGAGGTACGGGTTCGCGAGGATGTGGACGTTCGACCCGTAGCGGTGCTCGATCTCCGAGTGCCGGAACGGGACCTTCTCGTAGAGTCGGTCGGACACGGCGCGCATCCTGCCAGCAGCCCCAGGCGGCGGCAAGGCGCACCGGCGGACCACCGCCTCCCGTGTTAAGTGGCAGCGCCATGCCCGATACACCCTGGGACCTCCTCGCCGCGCGCATGGCCGACCTGCGTGCGCTGCAGGGCGCGATCGCCATCCTCTCGTGGGACCAGGAGACGTACCTCCCGCCGAAGGGTGCGCCCGCCCGCGGAGACCAGCTCGCCACGCTCCAGGGCCTCCACCACGAGAAGCTGACCGCCCCCGACCTCGGGGACGCGCTCGCGGCGGCCGAGGCGGATCGCGGGCTCGACCCGGCGCGCCGCGCGACCCTGCGCGCGCTCCGCTTCGACCGCGATCGGGCGGCGAAGGTGCCGGTGCGGCTCGTGCGCGACCTGGCGCAGCTCCAGTCCGCGGCGCTCGTCGCCTGGCGCGAGGCGCGCGAGCGGAGCGAGTTCGCCCGCTTCGCGCCGTACCTCGAGCGGCTGGTGGCGCTCCGCCGGGAGCAGGCGGACGCCATCGGCGTCCCGCCCGGTGGCGAGCGCTATGACTCGCTCCTGGAGGGATACGAGGAGGGCATGCGCGTGGCCCGCCTCGAGCCGCTCTTCGCGCGGCTCACCTCGTGGCTCGCGCCGCTGGTGGCGCGCCTCGCCGACGCGCCGCGGCCGCCCAATCCCCTGGCGGGTCACCGCTTCGACGCCGAGGCGCAGTGGCGCTTCTCCTTCGAGATCCTCGAGGCGATGGGCTTCGACCTCGAGGCCGGGCGGCTGGACCGCTCCGTCCATCCGTTCTCGCTCTCGCCCGACCCGGGCGACGTCCGCCTCACCACGCGCATCGCCGAGGAGCGGCCGCTCTCGAGCGTGTTCTCCACCATCCACGAGGCGGGGCACGGGCTCTACGAGCAGGGGCTCCCCGCCGAGCACCGGCGCACCTTCCTCTGTGCGGCGCCCTCGATGGGCCTCCACGAGTCGCAGTCGCGCCTGTGGGAGAACCTGGTCGGCCGCTCGCTCCCCTTCTGGCGCCACTTCTACCCGCGCTTCCAGGCGCGCTTTCCCGCGCTCGCGGGCGTGCCGCTCGCGGACTTCCACCGCGCCGTGAACCGCGTCGAGCGCTCCTGCATCCGCGGCGAGGCGGACGAGGTCACCTACAACCTCCACATCGCGCTGCGCTTCGAGCTCGAGCTCGGGCTCGTGCGCGGCCAGCTCGCGGTGGCGGATCTGCCCGCCGCGTGGAACGACCGCATGCAGGCGCTGCTCGGGGTTCGCCCGACGCGCGACGCGGAGGGCGTCCTGCAGGACATCCACTGGTCCTCGGGCGACCTCGGCTATTTCCCCACCTACACCCTCGGGAACCTGTACGCGGCGAGCCTCTTCGCGGCGGCGCGGCGCGCGCTGCCCGGCCTGGAGGACGACATCGGCGAGGGGCGCCTCCTGCCGCTCCGCGACTGGCTCCGCGAGCACGTGCACCGCGCCGGCCGCGCGCTCTCCGCCGAGGAGATCGTCCGCCGCGCCACCGGGCGCGGCCTCCAGGACGACGACTTCCGCGCCTACCTCGAGGCGAAGTACGCTTCTCCTCACCTTTCGTGAATCACGACGGAGCGACGCCATGCGCCCGCTGCTCGCCGCCCTCGCCTTGTCCGCGCTCGCCGGCCCGGTCGCCGCGGTCCAGCCCGCCCCCGAGAAGAAGCCGCTCGCCGCGCTGCCCTACACGCCCGGCCTCGACCCCGCCGCCATGGACCGGACGGCCGATCCCTGCGTGGATTTCTACCAGTTCAGCTGCGGCGGCTGGACGAGGCAGAACCCCATCCCGCCCGACCAGGCCAGGTGGAGCGTCTACGGGAAGCTCGCCGACGACAACCGCCAGCTCCTGTGGGGGCTCCTCGAGGAGGCGGCGCGGCTGCCCGATCCGCGGCGTACGCCGGCGCAGCAGAAGATCGGCGACTACTTCGCCTCGTGCATGGACGAGGCCGCCGTCGAGCGAGAGGGCGCCGCGCCCATCCGCAAGGACGTGGAGGCCATCCTGGACCTGACCTCGAAGCGCCAGATCGCGGCCTTGCTGGGCCGGCTGCACCCGGCGCTCTCCGACGCGGGGATGGGATTCGGCCTCGGCAGCGACCAGGACGCGAAGGACGCGACGCAGGTCATCGGCGTCCTCTCGGCGGGCGGTCTCGGGCTCCCCGATCGCGACTACTACGTGAAGGACGACGCGCGCTCGGAGGAGATCCGGCAGAAGTACGTCGAGTACGTGGCGCGCCTCCTGGAGTTCCTGGGCGATCCGCCCGCCCGGGCGCGGGAGGGCGCCCGGACGGTGCTGCGGGTGGAGACCTCGCTCGCGAAGGCCTCGCTCACGCGCGTCGAGAAGCGCGATCCCTACCGCGTCTACCACCGGATGGCGCCGGCGCAGCTCGCGGCGCTCACGCCGTCGTTCGACTGGAGCGCCTACCTGCGCGCGGCGGCGGCGCCTCGGATGAGGGTGCTGAACGTCACGGAGCCCGTCTTCTTCCTCGAGCTCGAGTCGCGCCTCGCCGAGGAGCCGCTCGACGGCTGGAAGACCTACCTCCGCTTCCACCTCGCCGACGACCAGGCTCCGTACCTCTCGCGCGCGTTCCAGCGGGCGCACTTCGACTTCCACTCCGCGTTCCTGAACGGCGTCAAGGAGGAGCAGCCGCGCTGGAAGAAGTGCGTGGCGTGGGTCGATCGCGACGTGGGCGAGGCGCTCGGGCAGGTGTTCGTGGCGAAGGCCTTCCCGCCCGAGGTGAAGGCGCAGGTGACCGACCTGACCGAGCGCATCCAGCGCGCGATGGCGGTGCGCATCCGGGAGGCGAGCTGGATGCAGGGCGCCACCAAGGAGGCCGCGCTCGCGAAGCTCGCCGCCATGCGCAACAAGATCGGCTACCCGGTTCGCTGGCGCGACTACGGGAAGCTGCGAGTGGTGCGTGGCGACTTCGCCGGCGACGTCGCCCGCGCCGTGCGCTTCGAGACCGCGCGCGAGCTCGCCAAGATCGGCAAGCCGGTGGACCGCGACGAGTGGAACATGACGCCACCGACCGTGAACGCCTACTACAATGCCCAGATGAACGACATGGACTTCCCGGCGGGCGTGCTCCTGCCGCCGCTCTGGGATCCGCGCATGGACCTCGCGCCCGGCTACGGCAACACGGGCGGCACCATCGGGCACGAGCTCACGCATGGCTTCGACGACGAGGGGCGCCAGTTCGACGCGAAGGGTAACCTCCGCGACTGGTGGACGCCCGAGGACTCGGCGGAGTTCCGGAAGCGCGCCGCCTGCCTCTCCGACCAGTTCGCGCGCTATCCCGTCGTCGACGACCTCAAGGTGAGCTCGAAGCTGACGGTGGGCGAGGACGTGGCGGACCTCGGCGGCGCCATCCTGGCCTGGATGGCGTGGCGGGACGCCACCGACGGGCAGCCGCTCGAGTCGAGGGACGGGCTCACGCCCGCCCAGCGCTTCTTCGTCGGGAACGCGCAGTGGGCGTGCGAGAACGAGACCGACGAGTCGAAGCGCGTCCACGCCGTCACCGACCCGCACTCTCCCGGCAAGTGGCGCGTGAACGGCCTCTTCGCGAACGTGCCCGAGTTCCGCGAGGCCTTCGCCTGCAGGACCGGCCAGCCCATGGCTCCGGAGAAGACCTGCCGGGTCTGGTGAGCCGTGAGATCCGACATCGTGCTGCGCGCGCGCGCCCCGGCCAAGGTGAACCTCGTCCTGCAGGTCGGTCCGCTCCGGCCGGACGGATATCACGACCTCTCGACGCTGATGGTGCCGCTCGATCTCGCCGACGTGGTCCTCGTGCGCGTCCGCGCCGGGCGCCGCGGCCCCGTGAGCTGCCGCGTGCCGAACCGGCCCGAGCTCGATGGCGCCTCGAACCTCGCGGCGCGGGCGGCCGAGGCCTTCCGGCGCCGCTTCGGGCTCCGCGATGCGATCGATCTCACCGTCGAGAAGCGCATCCCGGTCACCGCTGGTCTCGGCGGGGGGAGCTCCGACGCGGCCGCGGTGCTCCGCGCGCTCGCCCGCGCCTACGCCGTCCGCGACCGCGCCGCGCTCGCCGACGCGGCGCTCGACGTGGGCTCGGACGTTCCCTTCTTCCTCGGGCGAGGACCCGCATGGGCGACGGGGCGGGGCGAGACGCTCGCGCCAGTGGACGTGCCCACCCTGCACCTGGTCCTCGTCTATCCGACCGATCCCGCGCTCGCGATCCGCGCCGGGGACGCATACCGGTGGCTCGACGCGACGCGTCATTCACCTTCACCTTCGGACCTGGCACTGGAGGCCGGTGTTCCGCCGGCACGCTTCCGTCCCACCATGGCGCGAAACGACCTGCAAGGGCCGTGTTTCGAGCGCCATCCGGCGCTCAGGAGATGGGTGGAGCGCCTTGTAGGTGAAGGGGCGACGTCAGCCATGATGTCGGGTAGCGGTCCGACCGTATTCGGGATCTTCCGAGACGCCGCGGCAGCTCGCCGCGCCGCTCGCGGAGCGCTGGTGGCCGGAGCCGGGATCGAGGTTCACGTCGTCCGCACCTTGCATCGACATCCGGGGGTCCTCAGATGGAAATCACCGAGGTCCGCGTCTTCCCCGTCAGCGAAGAGAAGCTCAAGGCGTACGTGACGATCACCCTCGATCACTGCTTCGTGGTGAGGGATCTCAAGGTCATCCACGGCAACACGGGCCTGTTCATCGCCATGCCGGCCAAGCGCCGCAAGGACGGCACCTTCAAGGACATCGCGCACCCGCTCAACTCGGAGACGCGCGAGCGCATGGAGAAGGTGATCCTGGCCGAGTACGAGCGCGAGGTGAAGAAGAGCGGAGAGGCGCGCGCGACCGGCACCGACAACGAGTAGCCGCGGCCGGCCGGGTCAGCGCGCCTGCTGATCGCGCGCCATGCTGCCCTGCGGCGTGGTCCAGCCCTGCGGGGCGGGCTCGCGCGCCCCCTCGGGCGCATCGAGGTCGAAGGCGCGCACGGCGCCGAGCGCGTTCGCGGACGGGAGCACCTGCCCCGCGACGAAGACGCGCCCGGCGTGGAGCGCCACGGCTTCCCCGTACGCCTCGGGCTCGAGCGGCAGCGCGCGTCGCAGCACCTCGTGCCCGGCGCCGTCGATCGCGCGGAGCACCGGCGGCATGAGCTGCTGGGAAGACGACGACGGCCCGGTCGTTCCCTGCTGCTCGGTGAACACGACGGAGCCGTCGCGCGTCACGACGGGCCACGATCGGAAGAGGAGCGGACGCGCGACGCCGGGGCTGGCCGCCGGCGGCACCTCGAGGCGAACGCGCCAGAGGAGCGCGCCCGTCGAGAGGTCGTGGCGCGACAGGTGAGCGCCGAAATGCCAGACGCTGTCCGCCGCGACCAGCACGAGGTCGCCCGCGGCTCGTCCTCTCGCGAGGAGCTCCCCCGTCGCGCGGCAGCGCACCGCGACGAACTCGGCGAGATCGCGCCCGACGCCGCGCGTCGCGAGGATGGCTGCCGACGCCGCGATGGGATCCTCGTCCACGGTCTCCGTCTCGGTGAAGGTGCCTCCGATGGCGCCCCGCGCGTCGAGCGCGAGCAGGTCCACGACCTCGAAGACCCGCGGCCGCCGCGACGAGTAGACGGTCCCGTCCTCCGCCACCCGCGGCGCGCCCGCCATGGAGACGTTGTCGGGGAGGCTCGTCCGGGTCGTCCACCTCACCTCGCCCGTCGCGACGTCGAGCGCGACGAGGCCGCTCTCGTGCTCGCCGCCGTCCGCGTCGAG
>DASWDS010000238.1:0-4935 GCA_036395165.1 Anaeromyxobacteraceae bacterium
CTTGCCGGGCCCGCTCGATGCTCCGAGAAGCATCGCGACCGCGGCCCCTGCGCGCGGTCCTCCATGACGAACAGGAAGGGCCAGGGGGCCCGTTGTGACGGGATGCACCGCGTCTGGGCTGTTCCCCATTGGGGCACAACCTGAGTGCTTGACGACATTCTTGAAGAAGCCGGCGAGGTTGTCGCCGGTGCCGACCGCGCCGCTGACGTCCCTGTGAACGTTCTTCGGATCGCTACCCCTCGGCGGCTCACCCACGGCCTACCTTGCCCGCTCACGTTTGTTCACGAACGGAGCGATCATGGCTTTCGCCGTCCCTGCTGTGGCCGCGCACGCTGGTTGATGGAGTCGCGACCCGACTGGTTGGTGTCCACCGCGGTGCCGGACGCCGCGCAAGCGCGTGATGGAATGGAACGGATCACAGGAGCGGTACCTGCCTCGGCTCGGCGGAGGCGGCGAGGCGCCTGAGCTGGGCCCGGAGGAGCGGCACCCGAGGCAGTCGCGCAAGCATCGCCGCCGTGCGCGCCGGGTCGGTGATCGCGGCGGCGCGCGCGACGGCCGCCACGAGCGTG
This sequence comes from Anaeromyxobacteraceae bacterium, assembly GCA_036395165.1. Classification (GTDB taxonomy): domain Bacteria; phylum Myxococcota; class Myxococcia; order Myxococcales; family Anaeromyxobacteraceae; genus Anaeromyxobacter_A. The sequence goes on from DASWDS010000238.1 coordinate 570, forward strand.
TCGGGCGCGATCCAGACGGCGAGGCCCGCACGAACGGCGCTCCGCGCGACGGGATCGCCGCGGACGAGCACGTCGGTGACGACGATCTCGGCGCCAGCCGCAGCGAGATACTCAACGAGGCCGAAGCGGGCGTCGTCGGAGAGCGCGGCGCGGATGGCGCGGCGCGCCTCGCCGCCGGGTCCGAGGACCACAGCGACGAGACGGCGCGGAGCGCGGACGAGGCCGCAGGTGATCGGGGTCACCGGTCTCGCTCGAGGCCGTCGCGGTCCAAGACGCGCGGCAGGAGATCGCGCTCGACGAGCTTCCGCTTCTTCCTGGCCGCCTCGCGAAGGCAGCCGGTGGCGAGCCGGTCGAGGTCGCGCATGCCGCCGGTCGCGGCCTCGTGGAGCATCTGCACCGCGTCCTGGGTGAAGACGTCGCGGTCGCAGCCGGCGCGCTTCATGCGGTAGCGCAGGTACTCGGCCGTGTCCTCGGGGGTGAGCTGGTCTATGTGGAGCCGCCAGTGGAGCCGCGAGTGCAGCGAGCGAAAGCGGCGCAGCTTGAGCTGATCCGAGAGTTCTGGCAGGCCGACCAGGATCACCGAGAGGAGCGCCTTCGAGTCCCACTCGTAGTTGAGGAGGATGTGAAGGTGCCCGAGCATCTCCGGGTGGAGGAGGTGGGCCTCGTCGATGAGGAAGACCGGGTGAACGCGCTCGCCGCCGAGGTCCTGGACGTGGGTGGAGACGGCGTAGAAGACGCCGGCGGCGGTGGCCTTGGAGTCGAGGCCGAGGGCGAGACAAAGCTGACGGTAGAAGTCGCGGCGGCCGAGCGTGGCGTTGTGGCAGTAGGTGAGCCGGTAGCCGGCCTCGGGGAGGCGCTTGCGGAGCGCGCGCAGGACGCAGGTCTTTCCGACGCCGGGCTCGCCGGTGAGCAGCACCGAGGCGTGCTCGGAGACGGCCTCGCACAACTCGTCCACCACGCCGGCCTTGGAGGTGGGCAGCCAGAGGTCGGCATCGGCGATCTCCTTCGTGAAGGGCGCTTCACGCAGGCCGAACGCGCCGAGGTAGGTCTCGCTCATGACTCGCCCTCCTCGCCGCGGCGCTTGCCGGTGGCACGATCGAGCAGCGCGCCGGCGGGGTCGAACGGCGTCACGCGCTGCTCGTCAGGTGCGCCCGGGTGGCGCGGAGGACGCTTGCGGTGGGCGTTGGCCTTGGGATCGACGACGTGGAGCGGGAGGCGCTTGCCCTCGTGCTCCACCCACGGCGCGCCGTCGAGGAGCGAGCGGCCCACGGTGACCACGCGGCCAGCGAGAAAGCCCTGGTCGAGCTCCCAGTCCTGGCCGTCCACCGAGACGGTGGTGTCGGCCCGGACGCGGCGGCGCTCGCGGACGGTGAGCGCGTCCTTCAGCTTCTGCTCGTCGAGATCGTCACCCGCGCGCTTCCCCACGGCGAACACTGCGCCGGGCGCGCGGCCCATGAGCGAGGCGTGCGGCGCGGCGTGGTAGTGCTGGTCGAGGAAGGCGTAGAGCCGGACCTCGACGTCGTGGAGCGACGTGAGCGAGCCGAGGTGGTCGAGGCAGCCCTCGCGAAGCGTGCGCCAGAAGCGCTCCATCTTGCCGCGGGCCGGCGCGTCGTACGGCCGGGCGTGGAGGAGCGAGATGCCGAGCCGGGCGCAGGCGGTGCGGAGGATCTCGCCGATGTAGAGCGGGCCGTTGTCGAGATAGAGCACGTCGGGCGGCCCGTGGCGGCGCAGCGCCCGCACCAGGATCTCGAGCATGTCGGTCTCGCGCTCGGTGTGTCGCGCCTCGATCGCGACGACGAAGCGGCTCGCGTCGTCGAGGAGCGCGTGGATCCGCAGCGGCCGGGACTTGCCGTCGATGGTGAGCGCCGGGCCGTGGCAGACGTCGGCGTGCCAGAGCGCGCCGGGACTCGCCGCCTCCCAGCGGAGCCGCGTCTTCTGCCCGCCGCCCTCGCGCATGGGCACGCGGTCGAGGCCGTGCTCGACGTAGAGCCGCCGCACGGTCGCCTGCGAGACAGCGCCCGTGGCGAGCCGGCCGTCGGCGACCAGCGTGCGCAGGATGAGCGGGACCGAGGCGGAGCGGTGCTCCTTGCGGATGTCGAGGATGAGCTGCCGCTGCTCGGCGGAGAGCTCCTGGGCGTGTCCGCGGTCGCTCCGCGGCGCGGGCCGCAGCGCCGCGAGGCCGCCTGCGCGGTACGCGTAGAACCAGCGCTCGAGCGTCGTGACCGAGTAGCGCCGCGTGGACTCGATGCCGGGCGGCCGGAAGCGCTCGTGCGAGAGCGCGCGGAAGGCGGCGCGCAGCTCGCCGTGATCGAGCTCCTTCCGCGTGAGCGCGCCGACGATCTCGCTGCGGAAGATGGCGACGGCCTCGGCGTGGTCCTTCGGCGCAAGCGGCGGGGTCTTGGGCATCGGCGGCGGTGGCGCCGCCGGGGTGGACGGGTCCATCTCTGCTCCTCTCGATCGCCTCGCCGGGAGTGGCGAGGGCAAGGGAGGAGCAGTGCCCGGCGGTAGGTCGAGCGCGGAGGGATCCTCGATGGTAGGACCACCTCCGCTCGCGCCGCCGCGCCGATGGACCTCGGGCTACATGCTCGCCCCGAGGAACGCGGCCGAGTCGATGGAGAGCTCTCGGCCACCCAGTGCGTAGGCCGCGAGCGTCGTCGCCGCGCGCGCCGCGACCTGGCGCAGCGTCGCCTCCGCCGGCAACGCGCGGACCACCGGAAAGAGCCGCCCAGAGCGCACGGCACGCGACCACCGGCGCAGACTCGCCCACCCCGCCGCCGCGGTCGCGCCGACGATCCGTAGCGGGCTCACGCGGCGGCGGACCTCGCCCGGCGCGAGCGCCGCGGCGCCGTACAGCGCGAGAGCCAGCGCGATCGCGCTCGCCGAGTAGAGCCGCCGCCGGACGATGCCGCGAGGGACGACCATGACGACGGCGCCGCACGCCTGGCACTGGTAGCGGCGGGCCAGGATCCCGATCAGCACCGCCGCGGCGCCCAGCTCGACCGGCCCCCACTGATGCCGCTCACGCAGGCCGTGGCCGTGCAGGCCGACAGGCTCGCCCGCCGGACGGCTCGGAGCGTCGCAGGCCGGGCAACGCCCCGGCCTCACCTCGTCCACCGTCGGCGGCCTCGCCAGCCAAGTCTTGACGTCGAGCTCAGCCTGTACGATTCGAGTGTCGTTCCGGTCGCCTGCGGACACAGGCCCGGGGCACGGCGGGGGGCGTGCGCAAACACGCCTCCCGCCACCCGTCTCCGGGGCCGGCGGCGCGCCGGTGCCCCCTCCTCGACGGCGTCGATACCATCACCCACCGTGACTGCCAGTTTCCGGCCTGCGCGATGGCCGTCGAGGCGGTGACCTGCCACTCTCCATCACGCTGCTCGCGCGAGATCGGGCGCTGAACCGTCATCGGGGGAGCGCGGCAACAAGAAGAGCAAAGCCGACTCTCCGAGGAGCTGGACGCTGAAGGCTGATGAGATCGATCCAGAGACGGTCGACCTCACCCCCAGGAATCCTTCGGCTGCTAGCGAGGTGACGCATCGGAGCCCCTCTACGATCCTCGACGAGATCGCGGGAATCGACGAAGAGGCAGCAGTTGTTTTGCGGAACGTACGGGAGATGCTGTGTCGGTAGCGTGGCCGATGTTCGCCCTGAAGGACGTGTGCGACTTCAGGCCGGCAAAGGCCGAAGCCCGCTCGCGCCTAAGGGACGCTGACCCAGTGTCCTTCGTTCCCATGGAGGATCTTGGAATCGACCATAGAGTCCTCAAGCCCGAGAAGACGAGGCTCCTATCGGAAGTCAATGGCAGTTACACGTACTTCGCAAACGGGGACGTGCTCCTCGCCAAGATTACACCGTGCTTTGAGAACGGGAAACTTGGCATCGCCCAGAACCTGGTGAACGGAGTTGGTTTCGGATCCAGCGAGTACATCGTTCTCCGGCCGCGAGGCGAGCTCACGAACGAGTGGCTGTATTACTGCCTATCCCGTTCCGGGTTCAGGGCGTTGGGTGCGGCGAGCATGTCTGGCGCCGTCGGCCACAAGCGCGTATCGAAGGACTTCATCGAGAGCTACCAGATCCCCGTTCCCCCGTTGTCCGAACAGCAAAGACTGACTCGGGCGTTGGATGAACTGCTGGGGTCGATCAGCGAGGCGCGTGATAGGGCAAAGCGCAACATCCAGAACTCACGAGCTCTCTTCGACCAGCATCTTGCTGCTGTGTTCAACGACGCGCAGACCGAAGTGACGCTAGAACACGTCGCGGTCGAGATAACGGACGGAGGCCACATGCCGCCGCCGAAGTCGAAGGCGGGGATACCCTTCATCACGATCTCGAACATCAACAGGCAGACTCGTGAGATCGACTTCTCGGA
>DASWDS010000239.1:0-3428 GCA_036395165.1 Anaeromyxobacteraceae bacterium
TTCGTCGCGCCGCGCGACCTCGCCGCGTTCGACCCGGCCGCGAGGCCCGTCGCCCTCATGAACCCCATCAGCGCCGACCTGGCGGTGATGCGCACGAGCATCATCCCCTCGCTCCTCAGGAACGCGGCGGCGAACCTGCGCCAGCGCGTCGAGGACGTTCGCCTCTACGAGATCGCGCGCTGCTACGGCGCGCAGCCCGGCCCGGGCGACGAGCCGGCCTCGGAGTGGACCGAGGTGGCGGGCGTGCTCCTCGGCCGCCGGAGCCCCGCCGGCTGGGCCGTGCCGTCCGACCCGGTCGACCTCTTCGACGCCAAGGCCGCGGTGGCGGGCGTGCTCGACGCGCTCGGGATCGCGGGTTTCCGCTGGGCCGCCCGGGCGGAGCCCTGGTCGCACCCTCGGTTCAGCGCCGCCGTGCTGGGCGAGCGGGACCTCGTCATGGGCACCCTCGGCGAGCTTCACCCGCGCGTCGCGGCCGCCTTCGAGCTGCCCCGCGGCGTGCTCGCGTTCCACCTCGATCTTGCCGCGCTGCTCGAGTACGCGCGTCTCGTCCCGCGCTACGTCCCCATCCCGCGCTTCCCGGCGGTGCTGCGCGACCTCGCGGTCGTGGTCGAGGAGCGCGTGCAGTTCGCGCAGGTCCTCGCGGCGGTGAAGGCGGAGCCGCTCGTGGAGGACGCGACGCTCTTCGACGTCTACCGCGGCGCCCCCATCCCGCCCGGCAGGAAGAACCTCGCGCTCGCGCTCCGCTACCGCGCGCCGGATCGCACGCTGACCGACGCCGAGGTGGACGCGGCGCACGCGCGCATCGTGCAGCGGCTCCGCGAGGATGCCGCCACCCGGGCCGAGCTGCGGGGCTGACCGATGGATCACGAGGCGCCAGCGCGCGCGGGTGGCCGCGGCGGGGTGGCGCTCGGGTTTGCCGTCGCGGCGCTCTTCGCGTCGTGGAACCCGATCGCGGCCCCGTTCGGTCTCGTCGTCGGCATCGTGGCGGCGGCGCTCGCCGCGCGCACCCTGAAGCAGGGCGCCCCTCGCCGGCGCGTCCCCGCCGCGGCGCTCGCCATGGGAATCCTCGCCGCGGTCGCGAGCGTCACCGTCCTGCTGCTCACCGCCGGCGCAGTCGGTGTCGAGCTGCCGGGCGAGCCCGTCGTGAAGGGTCGCACGCCGGCCCAGCTGAACCAGGTCCTCGCGGATGCAGCCGAGCGGACGCGTGCCCAGCGGGAGCGGGCCACGAGGGAGCTCGATCGCCTGGCGGTACCACGGCGCGACGGGGGATCGCCACCTGGCGCTTCGCACCGCGATGGCGGCCGGGGGGTGGAAGGCCAGCGCGAAGACAGTCCGTGACGGCGACGCGATGATTGTTTGACACGCCCCCGTCATTCAGCTAACAATCACCGCTACTTAGGGCGTCAGAACCCGAAGGGTCCTGCGAGGCGACCGTGACCAAGGCCGACATCATCGAGAGCGTCTACGAAAAGGTGGGCTTCTCCAAGAAGGAAGCGGCCGAGATCGTCGAGATGGTCTTCGACACGATCAAGGAAACGCTGGAGCGGGGCGAGAAGATCAAGATCTCCGGATTCGGGAACTTCATCGTGCGCGACAAGAAGTCTCGCGTCGGTCGCAATCCGCAGACCGGCGAGGAGATCGAGATAAGCGCCCGACGCGTGCTCACGTTCCGCCCGAGCCAGGTGCTGAAGAACGCGCTGAACGCGAGCGCGGAGGCGGCCGAGGCCGCGGCCCAGGCTGCTGCCGCGGCGGCGGCGGGCGGCACGCCGCCGACGACGTCGAACGGCCAGTAGCCGTCATTCTTGATGAGGGGCCGCCGAGAAGCTGCCGGCCCCCTCATGCTCCCCGCTCGCTCCGGGGCAGCCTCATCCGGCTGCCCCTGCGCTCGGCACCTGCGCGCCTACCTCTCGTCCCGCTCGCCGAGCAGCCGGTACAGCGTCTTCCGGTCGATCCCCAGGATCTCCGCGGCGCGCGTCTTGTTGCCGCCCGTCTCCTGCAGGACCTGGGCGGCGTAACGGCGCTCCAGCTCGGCGAGCGTCGGCCGATCCTGGACCACCACGCCCGCCAGCCCGGGCGCCGCGGGGGGCGCCCCACGCAGGTGCTCGGGCACGTCCTCGGGCAGGATCACGCCGGAGGGGTTCAGCGCGAGCGCCCGCGCCACCACGTTCTCGAGCTCGCGGACGTTGCCTGGCCAGTCGTACGCGACGAGGAGGTCGCGCGCCGCGGGCGAGATGGCGGCGCCCTCGGCGCGGCCGTGCTTCGCCGCGAAGTGCTCGGCGAGGAGCGGGATGTCCTCGCGGCGGTCGCGGAGGGGCGGGATTCGGATGGTGACGACCGCCAGCCGGTAGAAGAGGTCCTCCCGGAACCGGCCCTCCTTCACGGCCTGCGCCAGGTCCTTGTTGCTCGCCGCGACGACGCGCACGTCGACCGTGATGGGCTCGTTCGTGCCGACACGCCGGACCGTGCCCTCTTGCAACGCGCGGAGGAGGCGCGACTGGAGGTTCGATCCGACGTCTGCGATCTCGTCGAGGAAGAGCGTCCCCTGGTTGGCCTCCTCGAAGAGCCCGCGCCGCGTCGCCTGCGCGCCGGTGAAGGCGCCGCGCGCGTGGCCGAAGAGCTCCGACTCGAGCACGCCCTCCGCGATGGCGCCGCAGTCCACCGCCACGAAGGGGCGCGGCGCGCGCGGCGACGAGGCGTGGATGGCGCGCGCGACGAGCTCCTTGCCCGTCCCGCTCTCGCCCTCGATGAGGACCGTGGCGTCGGTGGCTGCCACGCGCGCGGCCGTCTTGTAGACGTGGAGCATCGCCTCGCTGCGGCCCACGACGTTCTCCAGGCGGTACTTCTCGTGGAGGTCGCGCCGGAGCGCGCGGTTCTCGAGCGCGAGCCGGCGCTGCTCGAGCGCGCGCGCCACCACGACCTTGATGGCGTCGACGTCGTACGGCTTCGAGATGTAGTCGAAGGCGCCGCGCCGGATGGCGTCCATGGCGCCGTCGATGTTCCCGAAGGCGGTGACGAGGATGACGGGCGTGTCGGCGGCGCGCGCGCGGAGGGCGTCCGTGAGCTGCAGGCCGTCCAATTCGCCCATGCGGATGTCCGACACGACGAGGTCGGGGGGCTCACCGTCGGCGGTGAGCCGCTCGAGGGCGTCGCGGCCGTCCGCGAGCGCCGTCACGCGGTGGCCCTCGCCGGCGAGGATGCGCGAGAGCAGCTCGCGGCTGGAGGTGTCGTCGTCGACGACGAAGATGCGGGCGGGAGGGTGCATTGATCCTTCCTAGGGGGCTGCGCCCCCTCCCCGCCGAGCAAAGCTCGTCGGGGCCCCACCCCTGCTGGCCGGGTCCCATGCGCATGCGCGCGCGGCTTCGCCGCACCCGCGCATGCGCCCCGGCGCGCTCGCTTCGCTCGCGTGTGGATGAACCATGGTCACCTGC
>DASWDS010000240.1:0-4950 GCA_036395165.1 Anaeromyxobacteraceae bacterium
TCATCTCGCTGCCCTCGGGCGAGAAGCAGGTCACCGAGGTGGTGATGGGGCTGCACGACGAGCAGGGGAACCGGTTCTGGGTGCGCGGGCCGGCCAACCCGCGCGAGGTGGCGCGGCTGCTCCAGCTCTTCCAGGACGCGAACCTCGCCGTCACCTTCACCGCCGAGCACGAGTTCCTGCTGGCGCTCGACGGCAAGGACACGGTCCTCGGCGGCGTCTTCTACCGCTGGGTGAGCCCCGAGCGCGCGCACATGGAGAAGCTGGTCGTCGCCCGCAAGCACCGCGGCTTCGGCGTCGCGGACGGGATGATGCGCGAGTACTTCCGGCGCCTGCGGGCGCGCGGCGCGACCGCCGTCGAGACCGGCTATTTCCAACCCGAGTACCTCCGCCGCTACGGCTTCCGGACCGACCCGAGCTCGGGCGGCCTGGTGGCGGACCTTCCGGAGGCGCGCCCGTGAGAGACATGACGAAGCCCACCTGGAGGATCATCGACTCGACGCTGCGCGAGGGCGAGCAGTTCGCGAAGGCGGCGTACCGGACGCAGGACAAGCTCGAGATCGCGCGCGCCCTCGACAGCTTCGGCGTCGACTACATCGAGCTCACCTCACCCGCCGCGTCGCCGCAGTCGCAGCGCGACCTCACGCACATCGTCAAGCTCGGGCTCGGCGCCCGCGTCATCACGCACTCGCGCTGCGTCGTGGACGACGTGCGCGCCGCCATCGACACGGGGGTGCGCGGCATCGGCCTGCTCTTCGGGACGAGCCGCATCCTGCGCGAGTCCTCGCACGGGAAGAGCATCCAGCAGATCATCGACGCCATGGGCCCGCCCATCGAGCTCGCGCTCGCGGCCGGGCTCGAGGTGCGCTTCAGCGCGGAGGACACGTTCCGCACCGAGGAGTCGGACCTCCTCGAGGTGTACCGCGCCGCGGCCGCGCTCGGGGTGCACCGGGTCGGGCTCGCCGACACGGTCGGCATCGCCACGCCGCGCCAGGTCTACACCGCGGTGCGCGAGGTGCGGCGCATGGTGAAGTGCGACATCGGCTATCACGGCCACAACGACACCGGGTGCGCCATCGCCAACGCGCACGAGGCGGTCGCGGCCGGGGCGACGCACGTGGACGTGTCGGTGCTCGGGATCGGCGAGCGCATCGGGATCACCCCGCTCGGCGGCTTCGTCGCCCGCATGTACTCGCTCGACCCGCAGGGGGTCGCGCAGCGGTACCGGCTCGGGCAGCTCCGCGAGCTCGAGCGCCTCGTCGCGCGCATCGCCGGCGTCGAGGTGCCGTTCAACAACTATCTCACCGGCGAGACGGCCTACTCGCACAAGGCGGGCATGCACCTCAAGGCGATGACGATCAACCCGGGCTCGTACGAGATCATCCCGCCCGAGGCGTTCGGCCTGGCGCGCCGCCTCATCGTCGGCTCGCGGCTCACCGGCAAGCACGCCATCGGCTACCGCGCGCGGGAGATCGGCATCACGTTCGGCGCGGGCGAGCTCAAGGTCATCACCCAGCGCATCAAGGAGATGGCGGACCAGGGCAACCTGTCGGAGGAGCAGATCGATCAGGTCCTGAGGGAGTGGGTCACCGCGTGACGGGCCGCTCCGCGGGGCGCCTGATAAGGTGCCTCCATGCGCCCTCTCGCCGCCGCGGCCAGCCTCCTCCTCACCGCCACGCTTGCCCGCGCCGCGCCGCCCGAGGCGCTCGGGATGGGGATGGAGGGCTACGCGTACCCGTTCCCCGTCAGCTACGCCTCCCTCGTGCTGGAGGGAGCGGACGTGAAGCTGGCGTACATGGACGTCGCGCCCACGGGCACGCCCAACGGGCGCACCGTGCTCCTCCTGCACGGGAAGAACTTCTTCGGCGCGTACTGGGAGGGCACCATCCGCGCGCTCGCGGGCGCCGGCTTCCGCGTCGTCGCGCCCGATCAGATCGGGTTCGGGAAGTCGACCAAGGCCGACCTGCACTACAGCTTCGAGCTGCTCGCGTCGAGCACGCGGCAGCTCCTCCAGCGGCTCCGCGTCGACAAGGTGGCGGTGGTCGGCCACTCGATGGGCGGCATGCTCGCGGTGCGCTTCGCGCTCATGTACCCGGCGCTGGCGACGCACCTCGTCCTCGAGAACCCCATCGGGCTCGAGGACTACCGAGAGAAGGTCCCGTACCAGAGCCTCGAGGCGATGTACCACAACAACCTCGAGGTCACCGAGGAGGGCCTGCGGAAGTTCATCGCCAGCTACTTCGTCGCGTGGAAGCCGGAGTACGAGCCCTTCGTCGCGGTGCCCTATCGCTGGTCTCTCTCCCCCGAGTACCCGCGCCAGGCGCTCACGTCCGCGCTCACGTACCAGATGATCTACACGCAGCCCGTCGTCCAGGATCTGCCGCGCCTGCGGCTCCCCACCCTGCTCGTCATCGGACAGGCGGACCGGACGTCCCTCGGCCGCACGAACCTGCCGAAGGACGTGCTCGCCACCCTCGGCCGTTTCCCCGAGCTCGGCCGCAAGGCGGCGGCGGCAATCCCCGCCGCGCGCCTGGTCGAGATCCCCGACGTCGGTCACGTCCCTCATCTCGAGGCGCCGGAGCGCTTCCACCCGGCGCTGCTCGAGTTTCTTCGCTGACCACCTGCGGTGAACGACCCGCAGAGGCGGCGCGCGCGCGACCCACCCCGCGGCGAGCCGCGATCTCAATTGGGCTCTCCGCGCCCGTGGGACAACATGCCCACTTTCGGATGTGTGGAGGACGCATACCTTCACCGGTGGCATGCGGACGGACGGGCTGGCGTGGCTGGTTTCGTGCGTGGCCCTCGGGGCGCTCTGGGTGCTCGCCGCCTCGTGGCGCGCAGAGGGCGGCGCCGCCCGCATCGCGTTCCGGGGTCTCCTGGGCGGCCTCGCCGCGCTCGGCTTGGCGTCCGTCGGCTACGGCGTCGTCCAGCTGAGCGGGATCGACCTTCGCTGGGAGTGGATCGCGCGCGGCGCGTGGCCGGCGCTCGGCCTCGCCGCCGTGGTCGGCGTGGTGGAGGAGGGCGCGAAGCTCGCCGGCATCGTGCTCGCCGCGCCGCCGGCCCGGCACGGGCGCCTCAGCGTGCTGCGCGTCGCCACGTCCGTCGCCGCCGTGTTCGCGATCGCGGAGGCGGCCCTCGTCCTGCGCGGCTCGAGCTGGCCCGTCGCGCTCTCGCGCGCCGCCTTCGGCCCCGTCGCGCACGGCGTCCTCGCGGCGCCGTTCGCGGTCGCCCTCGCCGACGCGACCGGGATCTCGCGCCCGCGGCTCACGCTCAGGCTCGCCGTCGCCGTCGCGCTGGCCGCCCTCCTGCACGGGCTGGGCGACTGGAGCGTCGCGCGCCCTGGGTGGGGCCGCGTCGGCTTCGCGGCGGCCCTCATGGCCCCGACGCTGTGGCTCTACGCGCGCGCCCGAGCGCCACGGCTCAGCACGGTCAGATCGGCGGCCGGCTCCGCTCGCCATATCCCGTGAGCTCCACGTAACCCTCCCCGGCGGGGCCCCCGGCCGCGTCGCGCACCCGGACCGCACCTTCCCAGTAGAAGACGCCGCCCGCCAGCCCCGCGCGGTTCTCCTGATCGGCGAGGGACGGCGTGACGTCGAGGTCGATGCCGGCAGAAGGCACCGCGATGCGCCAGCGCGCGGGGTACGTCGCGCCCGTGGCGGGGCTCTTCCACGTCGCGGTCGCGCGCACCGAGAGCTCCCCCGCCGCCAGCCAGCGCGCGCCGCCGCCGGGTCCAGCGAGCGTCCCCTTCGCGAAGTCGATCGTGCCGTCGGCCCGCCGCAGGAGGTAGAGCATGAGGTCGCGGCCGTCGGCGAGCTGGAGCGCGAACCAGTCCCAGCCGACCTGCGCCGGCGCGAGCTGGGACGAGCCGAACTCGCGGTCCATCCAGCTCCGCCCGCGCACCTTCCACGTCCGGCCGGCGAGCGTGACGGTGCCCTCGGTCGCGAGGCGCGTCACGCTGTAGTAGAGGCTCGCGAAACCCTCGCGCTGCGACTTCCGCGAGAAGCCGCCCGGCCCCTGGAAGACGCGCGGCCGCTCCGGGCGGGCGCGGAGCCGGTAGGCGAGCCCGCGCGTCGAGTCCTCGACGGCGACCTCGAAGTCATCGCCCGCGAGGTCGAGGGTCCAGCGCCCGGCGCCACCAGCGGGGGCGCGCGCCCACGCGAGCGGGTGCTCCGGGAAGGCCGCGAAGGCGCCCAGGTACGGCATCTCGCGCCAGAGCACCTCCGAGAACAGGTGGGTCCCGCCCGCGAGGTCCGACACGGCGGCGTGGCCCATGACGAGGTTCGCGGTCGCCCACGGCGAGGCGAGCGGCGGCCTTCCGGGGAGCAGCCCGACGCGGAAGAAGGTGAGCTGGTACCCGAAGTCGCGGCCGGGCGGCTCGACCGACGCGAGGTGGCCCGTGAAGTACCACCACTCGGTGCGGTATCCGGGGTGGCTCCATTCGTCGCGCGGAAAGCTCCATGGGTAGCCCGGGGCGGCGGGGCGGAAGGCGAGGTCGGCCGCCGCGACGGCGGCGCCGCTCGCGAGCAGGGCGAGCGCGAGAGCGGTGCGCCCCGGGCAAGACTCGGGTTTCGCCGTTTTCATACCGGGTGCCGGTGGGGGGCTTGGGGGGGAAGCGGCGGGCCAGCAACAGAAACCGCGAAAGGCGAATCAGATTCGGGTTTCGCCCTTTTCCAAACCCGCGCTGGGGGCTCTGGGGGGAGCAGCGCTCGCACCCCCCAGGTTGAGGGCTCGCAGCGCGGAGCGCAGCGAGCCCGGAAATCGCTCTGATTCGCCTCTGAACGACGACCGCAAACAAGGAAGACAGTGAAAGGCGAGTCTGATGAGCACGGCGCGCCCTCCTCCCGTCCGCGGGAGGAGGGGACAGCGCGTGGAAGGAGCTGTGCCACCCGGTTCGGCGGGCGCGGTATGGTGCGCGCGCCATGGCGTCGTCGCAGCGCAACGAATCCGCCGTCG
>DASWDS010000241.1:0-3728 GCA_036395165.1 Anaeromyxobacteraceae bacterium
CTTGCCGGCGCCGTTCGGGCCGACCACGGCGACGCAGCCGCCGGCGGGCGCGTGCAGCGCGACCCCGCGCAGCGCCTCGGTGCCGTCGGGGTAACGGTACGCGAGCTCGCGCACCTCGAGCGCCGCGCTCACGCCCCGCCCCCGGCGCGGAGCGCGGCGGCGCCGATCCAGCGGGCCACCGGGAGGAGGCGCGCCGCGGCGCACCCGCCCGCGACGAGCGCGAGGAACAGCGCGTCGCGCCCGCGGAAGCGCGCCGGCGCGAGCAGGGGGACGCGGCCGTCGAACCCGCGCGCCTTCATGCACTGGTAGACGCGGTCGCCGCGCTCCCAGGTGCGCCACAGGAGCGACGACAGCATGCGCTTCGCGGTGCCGGCGCGCGGGAGCCGCCGCGAGGGCTCGCGCAGCGCGCGCGCCTCCGAGAGCCGCTCCCCCTCGTCCACCAGCATGAAGAGGTAGCGATAGAGGAGCTGCACCTGAGCCACGAAGGCGCGCGGGAGCCCGAGCTGCCCGAGCGCGCGCAGGAGCCGCGACATGGAGGTGGTGGCGACGAGCACGAGCACCGTGCCCGTGCAGAGCAGGAAGCGCAGCAGGATGGAGAGGAGCGAGACGGCGCCGCCCGGCACCGCCACTCCGAGCAGGAACGCGCGCGGGGCGCGATCGAGGAGCGGGTTCCAGGCTCCGACGAGGAGCGCGAAGGGGCTCGCCGCGACGAGGAGGCGCGCGACGGGCCGCCACGGCACCCGGCCCGCGATCCCGAGCGCGACCGGGACCGCGAAGAAGGGGACGAGACCGGCCAGCTCGTACTTGGGGAAGGAGGCGACGCACACGACGAGCACCGCCGTGGCGGCGAGCTTCGCCCGGGCGTCGAGGCGGTGGACGGGGCTGTCGGCGTAGCCGAGCCGGTCCAGCCACCGGGCGGCGCTCTCGCTCATGTCCGGGCGGAGCCGGCGCGGCCGCGCCGGAGGAGGACGGCGACGAGGCCCGGGACCAGGATCAGCCCCGCGACGAGCAGCGCGCCGACGAGGCCGGCCGCGGACGTGCCCGGGTCCACGCCGTCGCGCCGCGGGACGCCGCGGAAAGCGTACTCCGGGAGCACCGCGATGCGCTCCTGCAGCGCGCGCAGCCCGCCGCCGACGCCGGCCGCGTGGGCCGCCGGCGGGCCGCCGTGGAGCGCGCGGGAGAGCGACCATGCGAGGCCGTCGGGGCGCGCCGAGGCAAAGGACGCGGCCACGGTGCCGAGGAAGAGCGCGGCCGCCCCGAGCGCGGCGAGGAGCGGCAGGCGCGCCTGCGCGCGAGCCCCGGCGCCGTCCACGCGGTCGGGCGCGAGCCGCGCCACGAAGCGCACGACGCCGGCCGTCACCAGGCCCTCGACGACGCCGATCGGCAGGTGGACCCCGAGCATCAGGATGGTCAGCTCGCGCAGCGGCACCTCGGCTCGGCCCGAGAGGTGCGTCTGGACGACGACGCCGAGCGCGCCCAGCTCGAGCGAGACGACCGCGCTCGCGAGCGCGCCGAGCGAGACGCCAGGCGCCCCCGGGATGGCGCGCGCGAGGCGGCGGTGGAGCGCGATGCCGGCGAAGGCGGGCCAGAAGCCGAGGTTGAAGAGGTTGCACCCGAGCGCGAGGAGGCCGCCGTCCGCGAAGAAGAGCGCCTGCACCGTGAGGACGGAGGCGAGCACGACGAAGGCGGCCGACGGCCCGACCAGGATCGCGAGGAGCGTCCCGCCCGCGAGGTGGCCCGACGAGCCCGTGCCCGGGATCGCGAACGTCACCATCTGCGCCGCGAAGACGAACGCGCCGAGCACGCCCATGAGCGGCAGGCGGCGCTCGTACCCGTCCTCGCGCGCGACCCGGCGCGCAGCCGTGGCGAGGAGACCCGCCGAGGCGGCGTGGAACCCGAGACCGACCGCGGGCGACAGGAGCGCGTCCGCCATGTGCATGGGGCGGTGCTACGATTTCCGGAATCGTATGTCAACGGCCGCGGCGGCGGCGGCCCTCAGCGGCGCTTGCCCCGTGTCGTGGCGCGGCGGGCGGACGCCTTGCCGCGCTTCCCGGGGATCGCCTTGCGAGGCGCAGCGCCCCGCTTGGACGTCTTCGCGGCACGCGCCGGCCTCGCCGGTGCCGGCTTGCGGGCGGGCTTCGCGGAGCGGGCCTGCGGGCGCGCGCTCTTCGCGGCCGCGCGCCGGGCGGGCGCCTTTCGCGCGGGAGCACGCTTCGTCTTCGCGGCGGCCTTGGCCGGCCGCGCCTCCTGCGCTCGCCCCGCGACCGTCTTCACCGCCTGCTTGGCGGCGCGCGCGATCTTCTTCACCGACTTGGCCGCGGAGACCGCGGTGGTGGCGGCGGCGAGGGCCCGCTGCGTCGCCGGCGCGGTCACCGCGCCCGCGGTGGGCCCGCTCGCCCGCGGCGGGACCTGGCCGGTCTTGCACCACACCGCGAACGCCTCCGAGTCGGAGAACATGGCGGCATAGGCGCTCTCGGAGAATCGGCTGAACGCGCGCGCCACCACCTGCTTCGCCGGGTAGACGCGCTCGGCGTGCGTGACGACGTCGACCCGGGCGCCGTTCGGCGCGAGCTCCGTGAGGCGCGACCGCTTCACGCCGGAGCCGGGAGCGAAGTGGATGACGGTGCGATCGCCCACGTCGATCGCGTGCTCCACCAGCCCGTCCCTCGAGATCCGGATGTGATCGCCAGCCTTCATCGCGCGCTCCTCGGCCGTGAGGAGGGCATGGTAGGCGACCGGGAGAGGGGCAGCAACGTGGAACGTCCGCGCCGACCCCGCCCGGCACCTCCGCCCGGCGGATCTCGGCGGGGCCCGCCCTGCGCCTCGACGCCCGGGCGAGCGGGCGGTCGCGCTGACGCGCCAGTCGATGCTCTAGGCGGTGCCGCGCGCCATCGTGACGACGCGGCTCCGACCGGTACCCACCGGCTCGACCCGGACCTGCACCCCGAGGCGCTCCTGCAGCTCGGGGACGTGAGAGATGATGCCGACCGTCCGCCCGCGCGCGTGGAGGCCCTCCAGCGCCACCACCGCGTGGTCGAGCGTGTCGCGATCGAGCGTGCCGAAGCCCTCGTCCACGAAGAGCGTCTCGACGCGGACGGCGCGCGTGGAGAGCGAGGAGAGCCCGAGCGCGAGCGCGAGCGAGACGAGGAAGGACTCGCCACCCGAGAGGCTGTTCACGCTGCGCACCTCGGCGCCGAGGTCGTCGTCGACGATCTGCAGGTCGAGGTCGGTGCCCGGCACGCGCATGACGCGGTAGCGCGGCGCGAGGTCCACGAGGTGGTGGTTCGCGGCCGCGAGGAGCGCGTCCAGCGTGAGGCTCTGCGCGAAGACCTTCAGCTTCTTGCCGTCGGCGGATCCGATCACGTCCGAGAGCGCGGCCCAGGTGCGGTGCCGCCGCGCCTGCTGCGCGCGCCGGGGCGCCAGCTCCGCGACGCGGGCGCGGCGGTCGTCGTCCGTCCGGACCTGGTGCTCGAGCCGCGCGAGCGCGTCCGCCGCGGCCCGCTCCGCGTCCTCCGCGGCGGCGCGCGCCGCCGCCACCTCGCCCGCGCACAGCGCCGGCGGATCGTCGCCGGCATGGACGGCGGCGGCGCGGCGGCCCGCCTCGAGGGCGCCGAGCGCGGTGTCGAGCCGCGTCTGGCTGCGCGCGAGGCCGGCGCGCCGCTCGCCGATCCAGGCCTCGCCGCGCGAGAGGCGCGCGGCGAGCCGGCCGCGGTCGCAGCCGAGCCGGG
>DASWDS010000242.1:0-2744 GCA_036395165.1 Anaeromyxobacteraceae bacterium
TTCGCAGCGAGATCGTCGGCGCGCTCACGCGGAAGGAGCTCGACCACGGCGAGCTGCGCGCCGCCTTCCGGGCGCTCTCGCAGGAGCGCCTCCGCCCACCCGGCGTCGAGACCACCCGGCGCTACTCGGTCACGACGCTCGAGCGCTGGTACTACGCGTACCGTGCGGGCGGCCTCGCGGCGGTGCGGCCCGCGCCGCGGAGCGACCGTGGACACGCCCAGGAGCTCTCCGCCGAGCAGCGGCAGCTCATCCTCGACATCCGCAAGGAGCACCGCTCCGCGTCGGTGCCGCTCATCCTGCGCACGCTCGTCGCCGACGGCCGGCTCGCGTCAGGCGTCGTCTCGCAGGCCACCGTGCGCCGGCTCTACGTCGAGCACGGCCTCGACCGCGTGCCCATGCGCGAGGGCGGCGGCCAGAAGACGCGGCTTCGCTGGGAGGCGGCGAGCCCCGGTGCCCTCTGGCACGCCGACGTCTGCCACGGCCCCGCGCTCACCATCGACGGCAAGTCCCGGCCGCTCCGCGTCCACGCGCTCCTCGATGACGCGAGCCGCTTCATCGTCGCCATCGAGGCGCGCCACACCGAGCGCGAGACCGACATGCTCGAGATCCTGGTACGGGCACTGCGCCGCCACGGGCCGCCCGACGTGCTCTACCTCGACAACGGCGCGACCTACATCGGCGACATCCTCCGAGTCGCCTGCGCCCGGCTCGGCATCTCGCTCCTGCACGCCCGGCCGTACGACGCGCCGGCCCGCGGCAAGATGGAGCGGTTCTGGCGCACGCTGCGCGAGGGCTGCCTCGACCACCTCGGCTCGCTCTCCTCGCTGCACGACGTCGAGGTCCGGCTCTTCGCGTTCCTCGACGAGCACTACCACGCCGCACCGCACGCCTCGCTCATCGGCCGCGCACCCGGCGCGGTTTTCGCCGCCGGCGAGCGCGCGCCCGACGACCTCGACGAGCAGAAGCTGAAGGACGCGCTCACCGTCCGCGAGCGCCGCCGCGTCCGCGCCGACACGACCGTCTCCGTGGACGGGCAGGACTGGGAGCTCGACCAGGGCTTCCTCGCCGGCCGCGTAGTCACCGTCGGCCGCTCGCTCCTCGACGGTGCGCCCTGGGTAGAGCACGAGGGCAAGCGCCTCCCGCTCCATGTCGTCGATCCCAAGGCGAACGCCCACCGCAAGCGGCCACCGCGCCGGCCGGACGCGCCGGAGGAGAAGCGCGTGACGCCGTTCGATCCCGCCGGCGCGCTGCTCGACCGTGCCGTCGGCAAGCGCCGCGGCGAGGAGGGCGAGCGATGAGCGAGACCTACTTCGGCGCGTTCGGCCTCCGCGAAGCGCCCTTCACGAAGGAGATCGCGGACGCCGATCTCTGGCTGCCGACCTCGAAGGCGGGCGTCGTGGACGAGCTCTGCGAGGCCGTCTCCGAGCACGCCTCCGTGCTCCTCACCGGCGATCCCGGCGTCGGAAAGACCTGCGTCCTGCGCGCGCTGCGCAAGCGGCTGCCCGAGGCCGGCTACCGACTCACCTACTGCCACAACGCGACGCTCGGCCGGCGCGACTTCTACCGCCAGCTCTGCCTCGCGCTCGGCCTCTCGCCCAAGGCGACCGCCGCCAGCGTGTTCTTCGCGGTCTCGACTCACGTCCAGGACCTCGGGAAGGAGCGCGTCCACCCGGTCTTCCTCATCGACGAGGCGCACCTCCTCCACCCGGAAATGCTCGGGCACCTGCACATCCTCCTCAACTACGAGTGGGACTCGAAGGCGCTCCTCTCGCTCATCTTGGTCGGGCTGCCCGAGCTGAAGGACCAGCTCGAGCTCCGCCGCTTCCGCTCGCTGCACTCGCGGGTCCACTGGCGACTGCACATCGACCCGCTCACGCCGGAAGACACCGCCGAGTACCTGCGGTACCGGATGAAGCGCGCCGGCTGCGAGCGCGACGTCTTCACCCAGGACGCGGTGCAGATGCTCCATGAGGCCGCGACCGGCGGCATGCGCGACCTCGACCGGCTCGCGACCGGGTGCCTCCGCGAGGCGGCTCGCAAGAAGCGCAAGCTCGTCGAGCGGGATCTCCTGCCGCGCGTCTTGGACCGCGACGGCCTCGAGCGCGACCGGTGACCCAGATCACCTGCGGCCTCGTACTCGCTCCGCGCCGCCTCGTCGCCGTGGTCCTCGGTCCCGGCGGCGGGGCGCGCCGCGCCATCCGCGCCGCGCTCACCGACGACGCGCGCTACGGGCTCGTCGAGTACCTCGCCACCGCCGCCGCCGAGATCGTCGTCACCGACACGCTCGTCCGCGGCGATCCCGTCGCGCGGAGCGCCGTTGGTGCCGGCCTCGCCGTCTGGATCGCGCCCGACACGCTCGTGTCGGCCGTCGCGCGCGCAGCCGCGATTACCGACCCAGCGCGAGTCGCCGCCGTGCTCGGGCGCCTGCCTCGCGTGCCGCTCCTCCGCGCCCATCTCCGCCGGCTCGCCGCCGCCGTCGAGCCCCGGCAGGTGCCGCTCCTGTGACCCGGCACCATCACGCGCGTGCACGCGGCCCGCGCATCGCCGCGGTGAACACCGACCAGCCTGTCCGCGACTCCATCAATCAGCGTGCGCGGCCACACCCGCGAGCCCTTCTCCTCCGCGAGGGCCCAGCCTCCCTGCGCATCAACGCGATGCGAGTGCTTCGCCGCTTTCCAGCCATCTCGCCCTTCGACGGTCGACAACCTTTCCCTGCGGTGCCGTGCGCACAACGTCTTCCACGC
>DASWDS010000243.1:0-12982 GCA_036395165.1 Anaeromyxobacteraceae bacterium
GGGCGCGCTCGCGGGCCTCGCCGCGGCGTACCGGGGGGCGGGTGACGGCGACGCGCTCGCCCAGGTGCTCCGGCGCCGCATCGCGGTGGAGGAGGATCCCGCCGCGCGCCCAGCCCTCCTGGCCGAGCTGGCGCAGCTGCAGGAGGAGCGGCAGAAGGACCTGCCGGGCGCCATCACGACCCTGCGGCGCCTGCTCGAGCTCGACCCCGGGCGGCGCGACGCGCTCGCGCGCCTGGACCGGCTCTGCGTGCACACGGAGAAGTGGGTGGAGCTGGCGGACGTGCTCGCCCGCGAGGCGGCGGCGGCGGAGGCCGACGGCGACCTGGGGGCCGCCACGGCCTTCCGGCAGCGCCTGGCCGAGCTGAAGGAGACGCGCCTCCTCGATCGGGAGGGCGCGCTCGCGCTCTACGAGGAGATCCTGGCGGCGCGCCCCGACGACCCGCAGGCGATCTCGCGACTCGAGGGCCTCCTCACGAAGGACCCTGCGAACGTGCGCGCCGCGGGCGCGCTGGAACGCGCCTACGCCGCCGCGGGCGCCTGGGCCAAGTACGCGACCGTGCTGGAGCTGCGCGCGGGCGAGCGTCCCGATCCGGTCGAGCGCAAGGCGCTCTTCCTGGAGCTCGCGGAGGTCCGGGAGAAGCGGCTCGGGAACCCCGAGCTCGCGTTCGTGGCGCTGTGCCGCGCGTTCCGGGACGACCCGGCCGATCCGGCGGTGCGCGCGGACCTGGCGCGCCTCGCCGCCGCGACGGAGCACGCCGAGGAGCTCGCCGCCGTCTACGAGGACGAGTTCGAGAGGCTCCCGCCGGCGGCCGCCGCGGAGGTGGCGCTCACGCTCGGCGCCCTCCACGAGGAGAAGCTCGGCTCGCCCGAGGCCGCCGTGGGGTGGCTCGAGCGCGCCCGGCGCCTCGATCCCGCCGGCGCGCCGCGCGCCCTGGCAGGCCTCGACCGCCTCTACCGCGCCGCGGGCAAGCACGCGGAGCTGGCGGACGTGCTCGAGGCGGAGGCCGCGCTCGCGTCCGCCGACGAGCGCGTCGCCTTCCTCTTCCGCCTCGGGCAGCTCAGCGACGAGCAGCTCGGCGACGCGGCGCGGGCGGCGCGCGCCTACGAGGCGCTGGTCGCGCAGGACCCCCGCCAGACGGCCGCGCTGCGCGCGCTCGAGCGCATCTACGAGGCGGAGGGGCGCCTCGACGCCCTCGCCGAGAACCTGGCGGCGCAGCGCGACCTCGCGGCCGACGCCGCGTCGCGCCTGCGGCTCACCTCGCGCCTCGCCGCGACGTGTCGCGCGCTCGGCAAGGACGAGGACGCGGCGCTGCTCTGGCGCGAGGCGCTCGGCCTCGACCCGCAGCACGAGCCGGCGCTCGCCGCGCTCGAGGAGCTGTACGAGGGGCTCGCGCGCTGGCCCGAGCTGGCGGAGCTCTTGCGCGTGCGGCTCGCCCTCACGAGCGATCGACGCGAGGCCGCGCGGCTCCACGACAAGCTGGGCGGCCTCCTCGGCGAGCGCCTCGGCGACGCGGCGGAGGCGGTGCGCGCCTACCAGGCGGTGCTCGACGCGGACCCGCGCAACAAGAAGGCGCTGGAGGCGCTGCGCGACCTGTTCGCCGCGCAGGGCGACCTCGACGGCCTCGCCTCCATCTACCGGCGACTCGTGCCGCTGCAAGAGGACGCCGCCGGCGTGAAGGCGATCCGGCTGCAGCTCGCGGACGTGCTCCTGCGGGCGGGCAAGAAGGGCGAGGCCGCGGAGCAGGGCCGCCGCGCCCTCG
Organism: Anaeromyxobacteraceae bacterium; assembly: GCA_036395165.1. Classification (GTDB taxonomy): domain Bacteria; phylum Myxococcota; class Myxococcia; order Myxococcales; family Anaeromyxobacteraceae; genus Anaeromyxobacter_A. The sequence goes on from DASWDS010000243.1 coordinate 1,761, forward strand.
AGCTCGAGCCGCACTCCGAGGCGGAGCTGGCGCGGCTCGCAGCCGTCTTCGAGGGCGCCGCCGCGCCGCAGGACCGGGTGAAGGCGATCGAGGCGCGCGCCGCGCTCCTCGAGGCGGCCGGCCGGACCGCAGACGCGATCGAGGCGTGGCTCGCGGCCGCCGAGCTGTGGGAGAAGCCGCTCGCGAAGCCGGAGGCGGCGGCCGCCGCCCTGGAGAAGGTGCTCGAGCTCGCGCCGGGGCGCCGTGACGCGTGGACGCGCCTCAAGGAGCTCCACGCCCGGGGCGGGAACTGGCGCGCCTACGTCCGCGTCTGCGACCTCTTCACCGGCCAGATCCCCGACCGCGCCGAGCGCCTCGCGGTGCTGAAGGAGGTCGGGGAGATCCACGAGAAGCGGCTGGGCCAGAAGGAGATGGCCTTCATCACCTGGTGCCGCGCCTTCGGCGAGGACCCGTCGGACGCGGCGGTGGTCGAGGCGATCCGGAGGCTCGCCGCCGAGACCGAGGCGTGGGACGAGCTCGGCGCGGTGTACGAGCAGGTGTCCGAGGAGGCGAAGGGGCTCGCGAAGGCGCGGCTCCTGCTCGAGCTGGGCCGGCTGCGAGACGCGCGGCTCGACGACGCGGACGGGGCCGAGGCCGCCTTCCGCAAGGCGCTCGAGGTGGACCCGGCGAGCCCGGAGGCGCTCGACGCCCTCACCGATCTCTTCACGCGGCGCGGGCGGGTGCGCGACCTCGTCATCGCGCTCGAGCAGAAGCTCGAGGCGGCCGCCGGGCTCGAGGAGAAGAAGGCGACGCTGCTCGAGATGGCCCGCATCTACGACGGCCAGCTCCGCGATCCCGCCGAGGCGATGGCCGCGCTGAAGCGCGTGCTCGAGCTCGACGGCGCCGACGCGGCTGCGCTCGAGGCGCTGGCGAGCCTCTACCGGCGCGAGGCGCGCTGGGGGGATCTGGCGGGCATCCTCGCGCGCGCGCGCGACCTCGCGCAGGACGACGCGAGCCGCGTCGCTTACCAGCTGCAAGTGGCCGGCCTGCACGAGAACGAGCTCGCCGACGAGGAGGCCGCGGTCGAGGCCTACCGCGCGGTGCTCGGGATCGACGACCGGCAGCGCGACGCGCTGGCGGGGCTCGAGCGGCTCTACACGAAGCTCGACCGCTTCGCCGAGCTGAACCGGGTCTACGAGAAGCAGGCCGAGATCGCGACCGACCCGCGCGAGCGGGTGCGCATCCTCGGCAAGAGCGCGTCCATCTGGGAGGAGAAGCTCGGCGACGCCCACAAGGCGATCGAGCGGAACGAGGCCGTGCTGGCGCTCGACGGCGGAAACCTCGCCGCGGTGAAGAACCTCGAGACGCTCTACCGGCGAGAGGCTCGCTGGGAGAAGCTCATCGCGGTCCTCCAGCACCACGCGTCGCTCACGCCGGACCGGCGCGAGCTCGTCTCGCTCGAGGTCCAGGTGGGCGAGGTCTGGTGGAAGGAGCTCGCGCGCGTCGACCGCGCCGAGGCCATGTTCAGCCACGCGCTCCAGGTCGACCCCGAGTCGCGCGTGGCGGTCTCGGCGCTCGCCGCCCTGTACGAGCGGAGCGGCAACTGGAACCTCGCGCTCGAGATGCTGCAGCGCGCCGCCAAGCTCGTGCACGGCGGCGCCGAGGCGGTGGAGATCCAGTCGCGCATCGGGCGCATCCAGGAGGAGATGCTGCAGGACCGCGGCGCGGCGAAGCTCGCCTACGCGCGCGCGCTCGACGCCGACCCCGGTCACCTGCCGAGCCTCCGCGCCCTGCGCGCCATCGCGGAGGGGGAGCGCGATCGCGACGCGTACCTGCGATTGCTCCTGTCCGAGGCGCGCTACACCGAGGCGGAGGGCGACAAGGCGAAGCTGCTCCACGAGGCGGGGCGCATCCACCAGGAGGAGCGGGACGATCCCGACGGGGCGGCGCGCCTCTATGAAGAGGCGCTCAGGAAGGTGCCGGACTTCCTCCCCGCGGCGCGCCCGCTCGCCGACCTGTACGTCGCGCGCGGCGACTGGCCGAGGGCGGAGGCGGTGCTCGACGTCGTCGTGAAGCGCCTCGCTCAGGACGGCGAGGCGAAGGAGCTGTGCCGCCAGTCCTACCGGCTCGGCTACGTGGCCGAGAAGCTCGGGAACCGCGGCAAGGCGCTCGAGTGCCACCGCCGCGCCTACGAGCTCGACGCGACCTACCTGCCCGCGCTGGAGGGCCTCGGCAACCTGCTCGTTCAGGACAAGGACTGGGAGGAGGCGCTCAAGATCTTCCAGGCCATCCTCATCCACCACCGCGACGGCCTCACCGACCTCGAGGTGGTCGAGACCTACTGGCAGATCGGGGAGATCCAGGCCCGGCTCGGCCAGGGCGATCGCGCCGCGAAGAGCTTCGAGAAGGCGCTCGAGATCGACGCCGGGCACGAGCCGTCGCGCCGGAGCCTCGTCGCGGTCCTCGAGGCCGCGGGCGAGTGGGAAGGCGCCGTCGAGCATCGGCAGAAGCTCGCGGCCTCGCTCGACGGGCCGGCAAAGCTCGAGATGCTGGTCGCGATCGGGACGCTCTGCCGCGACAGGCTCCAGGACCCTTACCAGGCGGTGGACGCGTTCACCGGCGCGGCGCGGCTCGACCCGGGCAACGTCGCGGTGACGGAGGCGCTGCTCGGTCTCTACCGCGACACGCGCCAGGGGCAGAAGGCGGCCGACGTGCTGGCGCGGCTGCTCGAGGCGCCGGAGGTGAAGAAGGATGGGCAACGCGCGGCGCGCCTCCACCACGCGCTCGCGCTCACCCTGCGCGACGAGCTCAAGGACGAGGCGGGCGCCGCCCGCGAGCTCGACGCCGCGCTCGACGCCGACCCGCGCCTCGTGCAGGCGTTCGCCGACCTCGAGGCGCTGCTCACCGCCGCGAAGAGATGGCGCGAGCTGGAGCAGGCCTATGTGCGGATGATCCAGCGGCTCCCGAAGGGCCCGGAGGCGGGCGCGGCGCGCGGCGCGCTGTGGAAGACGCTCGCCGAGCTGTACCGCCGCGTGCTCGACGACGCCGAGGGCGCGCGCATGGCCTACGAGGTCGTCGCGAGGTCCGACCCGGACGACGCGGCCGCCGTCGAGGCGCACGCCGAGCTCGCCGCCAAGCTCCCCGGGCACGAGGCGGAGGCGATCGCGGCCTACCGGCGCCTCCTCGCGATCGGCAACGCTCCGCAGAAGGCGGTCTCCGCCCTGGTCGGCCTCCACGCGGAGGTGAAGGCCTACGATCAGGCCTACTCCACCGCGCAGGTGCTCGCGTTCCTGCTCGGGAGCGCGACGGCCGAGGAGGGGCAGGTGGCGGCGCGCCTGCGCCGCTTCGCGCGTGACAGCGCGAGCGTCTCGCTCGACGAGGCGCACTGGCAGAAGGTGCTGCACGAGCGCGCGCGCGGGCCCCTCGCCGCGATCATGGCGCTCCTCGTGCGCGAGGCGTCCGAGATCTTCGTCCAGCAGCCGAAGGACCTCGGTCTCAACCCGAAGAAGGACGAGGTGGACGTCGCGGGCTCGATGCTCTTCTTCGCCAACATGTTCAAGTACGTGGCGCGCACGCTCGGGCTTGCCGCGCCGCGCCTCTTCCGGTCGGGCGAGGCCGGCGCGCGGCTGCAGCTCCTGCCGGTGCAGCCGCCGGGGCTCCTCGCCGGCGAGGAGCTCTTCAAGGAGCGCCCGAAGAAGGAGCTCTGGTTCTCCATCGGCAAGGCGCTGGCGTTCGCCCGGCCCGAGCTCGCGCTCGTGCGGCTCATGCCGCACGATCAGCTCGACGCGGTCTTCCAGGCGGCCGCGAGCCTCGGCACCTCGCGCTTCGTCGTGACCGCCGATCCGCACCTCGTCGAGCGGCTCAAGCGGCGCCTCGAGAAGGCCCTCCCGGAGGGGGCGCGCACGCAGAAGCTGAAGCTCCTCGCGCGGGCGTACTGCGACGTGCAGCACCCCGGCGACGTCCGCGCCTACATGGACGCGGCCGAGCTGACCTCGAACCGCGTCGGGGCGCTCCTCGCGGGCGACCTCGAGGTGGTGAGGCGCATGCTCGTCTCGGAGCCGCCGGCGGTCTCGAAGCTGAAGCAGGAGACGCGGCTGCGCGATCTCGTCCTGTTCTGCACGTCCGAGGAGTACGGCGCGCTGCGCCAACACCTCGGCCTCTCCGTGGTGGTGCCGAACGGGTAAATCGGCGCTGCAAGGGGCGAGGACCTTCCAACTGCGCGTGAGTACGTTGCAAATGGGGTGCGCCGCGCCGGTGGCGGCGTCCTTGACGGTCGGGGCTGGTAACTCTAAGATTGACAAGCTTTTTCGCCCGCTTACGCGCTCGCCCTGGCGCTGAGCCGGCCCGAGAAGCTCCCGGGGCACGATTCCAAGGACGCGATGAGATTCTCCTGCGAGTGCGGCGCGCAATACATGATCTCGGACGAGAAGGTCGGTCCGAACGGGGTCAAGGTTCGCTGCAAGAAGTGCGGAAACGTCGTGTCCGTGAAGCGGGCCCCGGCCGTGGCGCCGGAGGTGGTGCCACGGCCGGCGCCGGAACCGGGTCGCGAGACCACGCTGGAGCGCGAGCTCGGCGACGCCTTCGAGAACGTCTTCGGAGGTGGCTCGCCCGGCCTCGCGGCCGAGGCGAAGGCCGCCCAGGATCCCGCGAACGGGGACGCTCCGCCCGCCGCCGAGGCGACGAACGCCGCGCAGAACCCGGTCGCCGCCGCGGAGGCCATCAGCGACTGGTACGTCGCCGTCGACGACAGCCAGGTGGGGCCGCTGCCTGCGCCCGGCGTGAAGGCGCGGTGGGAGTCGGGCGAGATCGGGCCCGACACGCTCACCTGGCGCCCGGGCATGGCCGACTGGGTGCCGCTCTCGACGATCCCCGAGATGGCGCAGTACCTCGCGCCCATTCCGCGCGGGGGGGCGAAGCCCGCTGCCGCGGCGCGCGCGACCACCGCAGCCGAGCCCCGGGCCGACACGCCGAAGGCCGCCCCCGGAGTCAGCATGGCTGTGCCGTCGCCGTCGCCCGCGACGAACGGCTCGACGAATGGCGCCGCGAACGGCCACGACGCCGCGTGGAAGCCGAGCGCGGCGAGCGCGCTCGCGGCGCTCGCCAGCGAGGAGATGGCCTCGCTGCAACGACCCGAGCCGAGGAAGGCGGACCCCGCCCCGGAGTCGAGGAGCGGATCGCTCGTCGATCGGATGGATCTGCCCGACGGCGGCGTCGACCCGACGAACCTGCTGCCGCTCCCCATCAAGGGGCTCGAGGTGACCGGTGAGTCGGCGCTGAGGCCGAAGGCGCCGTCGCCGGTGGGCGAGCGCACCGAGATCCGCCACATCAAGAAGTCCGCGACCCGCAGCGTGCTCGCCATCGGAGTCGTGATGGCGGTGCTGTTCGCCGCGGGCATAGGGGTCGTCGTGTGGTTCCTCCGCCCCGCGCGCGAGGTCGTGCCCGCCTCGACGCCGGTCGCGCAAGCTCCGGCGCCGGTCCAGGCGATCCCGCCTCCTGCGAGCTCCGCCCCGACCGCGGCCGCCAGCCCGGGCGCGCCCGCGGCAGCCGTCGCGCCGCCGGCCCCGACCGCGCCGCCGCCCTCGACCGGCGCCGCGGCAGCGACCGTGGCCGAGAGCCCGAGCCCGACCCCCTCCGCGGCGGCGACGCCGCCGGCCACCTCGACGCCTGCCGCCACCGCCGCAGCGGCTCCGGCGTCGCCCGAGCCCGCCCGCGCCGCGCCCGTTCCGGAGCGCGAGCCGCCGGCCGCCGCGGCTTCGCGTCCGCACCGCAGGCCAAAGCCCGAGCCGCTCCCGGGTCGAACCTCCAGGCGCGCGCAGCGTCTCGCTGCCGCGGAGCGCGCACCCGAGCCCGCCGCTCCGGCGCCCGCCCCCGCCGAGCCACCCAGGAGGAAGGCCGCCGGCGACCCGCTCCTCGACGTGGGCGGCGACGACGACATCGAGAAGGAGCTCTCGGGGAAGGGCCCCTCGAAGCGCAGCGTCTACGTGCCGCCCGCCATCGGCAGCGACCTCCCCGAGGGCGTCTCGGTGTCGCAGATCAACGAGGCCGTCGTGGGTCAGAAGAGCGCGCTCCTGCGCTGCATCGAGCAGCAGAAGGCGGCCGACCCAGACACGCGCGGGACGCTCAAGGTGCGCTGGATCATCTCCGGCGACGGCTCCGTCCGCGACGTCCGCGTCGTCTCCGACGAGTTCGCGCGGCAGCCCATCGCGCCCTGCATCAGCGGCGTCGTGAAGAGCATCCGCTTCCCGCGGACCCGCACGACGGGACAAGAGGTCGTCTTCCCGTTCAAGTTCTAGGGATATTCCGTGGGACGAGCATGTCCGACCGAAGGCCGTCCTCGGCGCGAGCGCCGCGCCCCACGAGTCCGGCTTGACCGCGCCGCGCGGGGCGAGCAGATCTGACTCACGTTTCGCCCTTTTCGACCGCCGCGGTGGGGGGTCTGGGGGGAGCTGCGCTCGCTCCCCCAGCTGAGGTCGAGCTACGCGAAAGCGCAGCTCGACCGGAAATCGCTCTGACTCGCCGAGAACTGCGTTTGCGAGCACGAGAAACGGCGAAAGGCGAGTCTGAGCCCTCGCACGGGGTTGGGAGCGGGTGACCGTGGCATTCGAGTTCGACAGCGCGCAGGCGACCGTGTATCGCGGCGTCGAGGGCATGCACCTCGGTGAGCTGGAGGCGATCCGCCTCATCCTGCGCGGCTCTTCCGTCGTCGACTGGCGGCGCCTGCACTTCCGCGACGCTGCGGAGGTGGATCACTTCCTCCGCCTCAGCCTCTTCGACCTCGACGACCCGCGCGACGCGCGGCGCCTGCACGCGATCCTGGCGCAGGCCGTCGAGTACCTCCGCAAAGCGTTCGGGTACCGCGTCGCGGACTCGGTCGCGCAGCCGAAAGACCTCCGCGAGCTCTTCCTGCTCGCGAGCGGCGCCATCGAGCCGCGCAAGTACCGCCGCATCGCGTGCGTCGTGCTGAAGTGCATGCACGTCGTCCACCACCTCGAGGCGCGGGAGCTGCTCTTCCGCACCCCCATCCGCGAGGCGGACCTGGCCGAGCGCGTCGACCGCCGCGTCATGAGCGAGGCGCGGCGGATGCAGCAGCTCGGGCTGCCCGTCGTCGAGTTCGTGGGCAACGTGAAGGCGCGCAGCTCGCTCATCACGAAGCTCCTCGCCAAGCGCGAGACGGTGGCCGCCCAGATCTTCGACCGCGTGCGGTACCGCATCGTGACGGAGCGGCGGGACCAGATCCCTTCCATCCTGCACCACCTCACGAGCACGCTCTTCCCGTTCAACTACGTGGTGCCGGGACAGAGCCAGAACACGCTCGTGCAGTTCCGGGAGATCGTCACGCGCCACCCGGACGCCGCCCGGCTCATCCCGGAGCTGCAGGCGCCGCTCGACATCGAGGCGCGCGACCGTCGCGCCGTCAACGCGTTCAGCGGGAAGGAGTACCGCGTCCTCAACTTCGTCGTGGACCTGCCGGTGCGCGTCGACGAGCTCCTCCCGCCCGACGGGCCGCTCGTGGAGGACCTCGGGCGCACCGTCTTCTCCCTCGTGGAGTTCCAGATGGTGGACGCCGCCACGGCCCGACGCAACGAGCAGGGCGAGTCGAACCACGAGCGCTACAAGAGGCGCCAGAGCAAGAACGTGCTGCGGCGGCTCTCCCGCGGGCTGGTCGTCCCGAAGAAGCGGAACCGTGGAAAGGAGTAGCCGATGCGCGAGTCCACCAAGGAGAGCCCGGTCGACCGCGGCGAGGTCATCGTGGAGGGCCGGTGCCAGGTGTGCGGCGAGATCGGGCGCACCATCGCCATGCCCGGGGCGCCCCCGCCGAACCAGTTCTGCGAGCGCTGCGCCATCGAGTACGCGGGAGCCCCGGCGGGCGACGACGACGAGCTGGCGCCGTAGCGCGCTGCAGCCGCGCTACCCCACCGCGGCGGCGAACGACACCATGTCGGTGCCGTCCGTCCACTGCCCGTAGTGCAGCAGGCGCGCGGGGCGCCCGGCGGCGCGCATCGACATGTAGATCGGCGCGACCCCGCACAGCCGCCGCCTCGCGTCGTCCACGATCGCGTCGCGATGGAAGCCCGCAGCGTCGCCCGCCGCGACGTACGCCAGCGTGCGCCGGTCCTGCTCCGCGAAAGCCGCCAGCTCGGCCGGAGTGGGCGCCCGCTCGTCGCCGTACTGCGGGCCGACGTGGGCGAGATCGGCGCCCGCCACGCAGCAGACCCTTCGCCCGGAGGTGGCGCGCGCGAGCGCCGAGAGAAACCGCGCCGTCCCCCTCCCCGGATCGCCCAGGTGCGAGATCGACGAGCACAGCACCGGGACCGCACGGAAGGGCCGATCGCCGAGGACCCAGCGCAGCCACACCATCTGGAACTCGACGGAGTGCTCGCCCGCGTGGACGAGCTCGTCCTCGAAGAGCTCCTCCTCGCCCAGCTCGGCCGCGAGCGCGTTCACGACGGCGCGGTCTGTCGCGACCGGCCCGAGCGGCGTCGCGTAGTCCTGCCGCGTCAGCGTGAAGAGGTGCAGCGGGGACGCGTGCGCGGTCCCGAAGACCACGTAGAGGTCGGCGTCGCAGCCCTCGAGCGCGTGGTAGGCGTGCGCGTACGCCGGGCCGCCGCGGTGGAAGTCGATGTGCGGCGCAACGAGGAGCCGCACTCCCTCTCCCACGCGCGAGCGACCGTCGCGCGGGCCGGGCCCACCCGCAGCGGCGTAGAAGCTCGCCAGGAGCTCGCGGAGGGCCACCTCGTCCTCCGGATACGCGCCGCCGGCGCAAGCCGCGGCGCGAGGCGCGGCGCGGAACGCGACGAGCGCCTCCGCCCTGCGCGCGTCGTACGCGGGTCCTGCGACGAGCCCCGCCTCGCTCGCCTGCGCGGCGATCCGCTCGACGTCCGCCAGCCGCACGCCCGGGACGCCGGCCGCCTCCAGCGCGCGCAGCACCTCCGTGAGATCGCGCCGCCCGTCGAAGTGGGCAAGCACCCAGTAGGCCGCGGGCGAGACGACCGCGAGACCGTCGAGCACGCCATAGGGGTCGCGCAGCGCGACGGCGCTGGTGCCGTCCTCCAGCTGCACGGGCTGGGGCTCGAGCGGAACGAGCCTGGGGCGCAGGCGGTGGTCGGGCATGCCCGTCTCGATCTAGCGCTCGGGAGCCACTCGCGCCTGCGCACCGGTCGGGGTCTGGGCAGCGACGCCGTCGCAGGTCGCGGACTACTTCTTGTTCCTCTTCCTCGCCTTCTTCCTCGCCTGACGCTCCTGCTTCCGCTTCTTCTTGCGTCGCTCGCGCTCGGCGGCGGTCTCGGTCGAGGCGATCGGGTCGGGGGAGTAGCCCATGAGGCGCGCGCGAGCCATCGCGCCGGCAGGCATGCGCGGCTGATACCCCTTGGGCAGGCCCGCCATCTGGCCGGCGATCTGGGACGGGTCGATTCCGCCGCCGGCGAGCGCTCGCTGGACGTCCGCCGCCTCCGCGCCGAGCACGTCCTCCATGCCCTTGCCCTGCATCTGCCGGAGCTGGAAGAGCTGCTTGATGCCGGGGAGCCGCGACAGGAGGCCGGGCGCGTCGCCGATCTGCTTCATCACGCCACGCATCGTGTTGTACTGCTTGAGGAGGTCCTTCACCTCCTTCTCGGTCCGGCCGGAGCCCTTCGCGATGCGCTTGAGGCGCGGGTCGTTGATGACGTCCGGGCGGAGCCGCTCCGCCTTCGTCATCGAGTCGACCATGGCGACGATCTTCCCGAGCGCCTCCTCGTCGAACTTGAAGCCCTCGGGCAGCTCGCCGAAGAGCGGGAACTTCTCCATCAGCTCCCCGAGCGGCCCCATCTTCCGGACGAGGCGGATCTGGGAGACGAAGTCGTCGAGGGTGAAATCGCCGGAGAGGAGCTTCTTCGCGTCCTCCTCCGCCTGCTTCTCGTCGACGTGCTGCTCGAAGTCCTGCATCAGGCCGACGATGTCGCCGAACCCGAGGATGCGGCTCGCGAGGCCCTCGGGGCGGAACTCCTCGAGCCGGTCGAGCGCCTCGCCCATGCCGAGGAACTTGATGGGCTTGCCCGTCACCTCCTTGATGGAGAGCGCCGCTCCGCCGCGGGCGTCGCCGTCGAGCTTGGTGAGGATGAAGCCGTCGAGCGCCAGGCGCCGGTCGAACTCCGCCGCCGTCTTCACCGCGTCCTGCCCGATCATCGCGTCGCAGACGAGGAGGATGTTGTCGGGCTCGACCGCCTTCTTGATCTCCTCGAGCTCCTGCATGAGCGTCTCGTCGATGGCGAGCCGGCCGGCGGTGTCGTAGATGACGACGTCCGCCTTTTCCCGCGCGGCCTGCTCGAGGGCGAGCCGGCACAGCTCCGGCGGCGCCACGCCCGGCGCGTGGAACACCGGCACGTGCAGCTGCTCGCCCAGGATCCGCAGCTGGTCGACGGCGGCGGGACGGTAGACGTCGGCGGCGACGAGGAGCGGCTTCTTCCCTTCCTTGAGATACTTGTTGGCGAGCTTGCCGGCGGTCGTCGTCTTGCCGGAGCCCTGCAACCCGACCATCATCACGCCCGTCGCGCCGCGGTCGCGCATCTTGAGCGAGGTGTCGACCGGGCCCATGAGCGCTTCGAGCTCGTCGTGGCAGATCTTGACGAAGTGGTCCTGAGGCGTGACCCTCAGCTTCCCCTTCTTCGTCTCGACCTTCGTGTCGACGACCTCGCCGACCGCCTTCTCGCGGACGCGGGCGACGAAGCGCTTCACCACGTCGAAGGCGACGTCCGCCTCGAGCAGCGAGACGCGGATGTCGCGCAGCGCGTCGTCGACCACGTCGGTCGTGATCTCCGTGCGCCCCTTGAGCTTGTTGCGCGCTGCCTTGAACCCCTTCGCGACCGTCTCGAGCATGCCGTCCCCGAAGTGAAACCCTTGTGAGGCAGCACTCATAACATGCCCGTGCAACTGGCTGAATGAGTAGGGCGCCCCGCCGGCCCCTGACCGGGCCGCTTCCTTCTTATAAAGATTTCGGCCTCATAGCCGTCTTCGGTCGGGCGGAGCGCGATCGGCCCGCCCAGCAGGGCGGCAGCGTGGGCCCGTTCGGGCTTCGTCTTCGCCAGCGTCCGCGGATCTCGGCAGTGAAGGTGAGCTGCCGGTTCGCGTATGGCGCCGCGTCGGCAGAGGGCGCCGTCCTGCGAGCGTCGCACGCGAGACCGTGCCGCGCGTTCGAGACCGCTCCGCGTGATCGGCCTACCGAGGGCGCGCAGTCTCCGTGATGGGAACCCGCCTTGCCGCCGCTCGCG